>CAYWMH010000297.1:0-3151 GCA_964459315.1 uncultured Verrucomicrobiota bacterium | reverse complement strand
GCGTGATCGAGTTGGCTCCGATGTTAATGGTGCGAATGAAAAATTTATCGCCCTCGAAAAACAGCGCGTGGGTCGTCTTGGCCCCGATGTCCAGCACCAGCGAGCAACCCTCGATGTCGTCGTAGTTGTACCGGAAGGCGTTGACCAGCGCAGCCTGCGCTGTGTCGACCAGTTCCACGTTCGTCCCCTGCGCCTTGGCTACCTTGATCATCCCATCGGCCACTTCGCTCTTCAGTGCGGAGAGCAGCACCTCGATCTCCCCCGACTTGGCCACCCCCATCGTGTAATGGTCCCACGCGGCCTCCTCCAGCGGGAACGGGATGTTTTGCTGCGCCTCGAACTTGATCAGCTGGGCGACCTTGGTCTTGTCGATCGCCGGGAGTCGGATCGGCTTGGACAGCACCTGGAACCCGGGTGCCGCCACCAGGCCGCGCTTGGCCGTGAAGTCGGCCTCCTCCCACAACTCCTTCGCCGCCTTCTCCAGCGCCTTGGGCCGTGCCCGCTCGCTGGAGCCCTCCAGCCCCATCGGCTTGACGCCAAAACGGAGCAAACGTACGCCGCCATCCGCCGTCGGCTCGAACTCGGCGGCACGCAGCGTGCCGGCACCCATGTCAATTGTCAGAAAGGACTTGGAACTCATTTCAATTCAGCAGATTGGACGGCAAACAAGGCCCATTCGTTCAACAACTCGCAGCCACGGCAACGGATTCAATTCCGGAAAAGCGGCCGCGCTTGCTAAAGGAATTGAACCGCAGCGTCAAACAGAAAAACCCTTAGCACGAAAAACGTATCAAAATCCCGGCCGAAAACAAGAGCCAAGACCGCCGCCGCTTGGCCCCCCTTGGCCAAGCGCTTGGCCAAGGGGATTCACCGGCGGGCAGCGCCACTGGAAACCGGCGTTTCAAAATCTCTCCTTTGATTTCACGCCCCTATTTTGCATAATTCCCAGCCACAAAGCCCAAGCGATGAGCGCTGAGATTTTCATAAGCTACGCCCGCGCCGACCGTGACCGCGTCATGCCACTCGTCGAGCGCCTGCGCGAGGCCGGCGTCACGTACTGGCTGGACGAGGGCAACATTCAAGGCGCCACGCTGTGGGGAAAAGAGATCGTCGAGGCCATCCGCAACGCCAAGGCGCTGGTGCTCTTTGCCACCGAGTCGTCATTCAAGTCCAACAATGTCGCCAAGGAGGTCGCCATCGCCTCCGAGTGGGACAAGCCGATCCTCCCGGTCTACCTCGAACCGGTGGAGGTCCCCGACACGCTGCATTACCAACTCGCCGGCATCCAGCATGTCGAGTTGTTCGCGGAGCAGGAGAACGAAGCGTTCGACGGGATGCTGGCCGCGCTCCACAACCTCGGCGTGACCATCAGCGACGAGATTGAGATCAAGGCCCCCGCCATCGCAACGCATCATGCGCCGCACATCCCAAAACAGTCGAGCAAAGGCAAAACGCCGCTCGTCATCGGCTTGGCCGCGCTAGCGGTTGTCGGCTTGGTCTTGGCCATTGCTCTTAAGCCAAGCGCGCCCTCGGGCGGCTCGTCCGGCCCAGGCGGGAGCGCCCCCGCCCAGGGTTCGGCCAAGCGCATCGCCGTCGTGCCGTTCCGCAACATCGGCCCGGAACAGGAGGACACCTTTCTCGCCGAGGGCATGCACGAGGAGATCGACGCCATGCTCTCCATGGCCCCCAGCCTGATGGTCAAGGACGGCTCGCGATTCAAGGAACAGGCCAACGATGCCGGGGCAATCGGCAAGGCGCTTCAGGTCGACGCCATCGTCACCGGCAGCGTCCGGCAGGCCGGTGGCCAGTTGCGCGTGATCGTCAAGTTGGTCGACACCCGCACCGAGGCCAATCTCTGGACAAAGACCTTCGACAAGGCCGCCGGCGACGTGTTCGCCATCCAGCGCGAGATCGCGCAAAGTGTTGCCGAGGGACTCTCCATCGAGCTGGACGCCGGGTACGAGACGCGCCTAGCCGAACGCCAACCGGACAACCTCGAGGCGTACAACCTCTACCTCAAGGGCCGCGCACTCTGGAACACCCGCACCAAGGATAACATGACCGCCGCCATCGCGGACTTTGAACTCGCGCTGGCCAAGGATCCCGGCTTTGCCCTCGCACACGTCGGCATCGCGGACTGCTACAGCATGCTTGCCGCCTACGGCCACTCCCCACCCATCATCGCCTATCCCAAGGCCAAGAAGGAATTGCAGGCCGCGCTCAAGCTCAACAACGGCATCTCCGAGGCCCACTCCAGCCTCGGCTGGGTCTACTACAACTTCGACTGGGACTGGGAAAATGGCAAACGCGCCTTTGAGGAAGCACTCCGCATCAACCCCAGCAACCCCGAGGCCAACTATTGGTACTCCCAGTTGCTCATGGTCAACTACGATCCGCAGGCACTGGAACAGATCAACACCGCCCTCACGCTGACACCCACCTCGCCCATCACCAAGACCGTACACGTCAGGATTCTCACCGCCTTCGGAAAACTCGACGAAGCATTCAAAGCAGCCGAGAAAGTCACCGAGTTGGATCCAACTTACTTCCTCGGGTCCTACGCAAAAATCGAGGTCCTCGCACTGCAGGGCAAATATGACGAGGCACTCAAGATCGCCGATGCCGGCGCCAAGGGCTTAGGCAACCACCCCACCTACCTCACCGCTCAGGGCATGCTCCTTGGCCTAGCAGGCCGACACAATGAAGCCCGCGTGATCATCCAGTCACTCGAGAAAATCAGCAGTGAACGCCCTTCCTCAAAACATTTCCTTAGTATCGTCCACTACGCACTCGGCGACCACGACAAAGCTCTCACCCTGCTAGAGGAAAGCATCACCGAAAAAGAATTCAGCATCTTCCTCTTCAGCCCACGACTCTACTTCACCAAACTCAGAGACAACGAGCGATTCAAGAAAATCTACAGCAACCTCAACGTCCCAATCAAACGCCAGCAATGAGTACCGAGATTTTTGTCAGTTATTCCAGCCAGGATTATGAGCGCGTGATGCCGTTGGTCGATCGCCTGCGATCCGCCGGTGTTGCCACCTGGGTTGATGAGGGCAACATCGACGCCGCCACCCTCTGGTCCGAGTCGATTGTCGAGGCCATCGCCGAGTGTCGCGTCCTCATCATGATGGTCTCCTCCCACTCC
>CAYWMH010000296.1:0-3164 GCA_964459315.1 uncultured Verrucomicrobiota bacterium | reverse complement strand
GACGGCCACCACCCGCCGGCCTTCCCCCTTGGCTTGGTTGATTGCCTCGGAGGCGGCGGGGCTGATTTCAAATTGTTCCTCGTGCATCGGGTGATCCTCGATGCGGTCGCATTCGACCGGCTGGAATGTTCCCGGCCCGACATGCAGCGTCACCTCTGCGAACGTCACGCCATTCGAGCGGAGCCGGTCGAGCAGTTCGTCTGTGAAGTGCAGTCCCGCCGTTGGCGCGGCGACCGAGCCGTCGGTTTTGGCGTACACGGTCTGGTAGCGATCACGATCAGCGAGCGTGTCAGCCGGCGAGCGTTCGATGTACGGCGGCAACGGCGTTTCACCGATGGCCTTTAGAAGGTCGTGCGTGTTCGGTGAGTTGGGGAGTCGCACCAGGTACTTGCCGGTGTCGTTCTTGTCGATTGCCTCGACCCAGTGCTCGGTTGGCTGCCCATCGAGGTCGTGCAACTGGATCCGGGAGCCGTTGTGAATCCGTTTGCCGGGACGCAGCATGCACCACCATTCACCGGGGGCGCGCTGTTCGGTGAGCAAGATTTCCACCCGCGCGCCGTCGCCCTCCTTTTGCCCGCGCACGCGCGCCGGGATGACGCGCGAGTTGTTCGCCACCAACACGTCGCCCGGCCGGAGCAACGTCTCCAGTTCGGCGAATCGCCGATGCGTAATGGCGTCGCTGGCGCGTTCCAGCGTCAGCAACCGCGAGGCGTCCCGCTGCGCAATTGGGTGTTGCGCGATCAATTCCTGGGGGAGGGGATAGTCGAATTCGTCCGTTCGCACGGCGGCAATCTAGTAGCCGGTTTTGGGGGCGGTTTCAATGGAGCGACTTCCGGGGCCGTAAACCGAACGGGAAACGGGCCAGTTGCGTGAATTTAGCCGATAACCGGCTTGTCCAAGCGGCCAAGAAGGGGAAAAATTGGGTAAATCAATTGAAAAATCGCTGAAACGGCATCGTGAAAAAAAATAAATTTTTTTCAAAAAAACGGTTGACGTTTCGGGGTCAAAACGGTAGAGAACGGGAAAATTTGGGTCGCAAAGGGCCATTTTGGTGTCCAAGCCACCCGTTATGTCTGCAACCCAGGATCAACCAACGACGGTGTTTTCCGGCCGATTCCGCCACGGAATCGACGGCAGCCGCCGTGTCATGGTGCCGTCCAAGTGGCGGCCCAAGTCGGGCCAAACCGAGTTGGCCATACTCCCGTGGCCGCTGGGTGAGCAGCAGTTCCTATTGGTTTTGCCTCCGACGCGATGGAATATACTTCTGGATCGGCTCAACGAGATGTCGCTCTCCGACGACCAGGCGGCTGTGGTGGAGCGGGTGATCGGGGGTAGTTCAGCCCACCTGAAACTGGACAAGGCAGGGCGGTTTTGCCTGCCGGAAGAGTTGGCGGCCGTTGCCGGGTTGCGGAAGGAGGCGATGCTTGTCGGTCGGCTGAACAAGTTTGAAATATGGGAACCGGGTCGGTTTGAGGAAAACAACAAGGGCAACGAGGCGGTCGTCGCGGCGGCCATCAAGAATTTAAACCTATGAACCTGATGCAATATCTGTCGGTCAGCGGAACCCTCGAGGGGCCAAGGGAGAAATTCCTGTCCCGCAGGATCGGGAACAGCCAGGGGGAGTTCACTGGCGGGCGCGGCGGGGAGTTGGCCCACCCGGAGCCGGTGGCGTTGCCGGAACCGGCGACGCGGGAGACGGGGCAGGGCGAGTTTGGCTTTGTCGATCCGTTGGTCATCGAGCCGAAGCCGTCCGGCCCGGGGAACCACCTCGCGCTTGGCCAAGCGGAAGCCAAGCCGCGGGATCGGGATCAGGTCGATGTGTACAGCCGCATCAGCCCGGCGCGCGTGCGGGTGGTGCGGAACGATTTGGCCGGATCGGATCTCGCGGTTCGCGCCTGTGAAGGCGTGGAACAGTTTCGGCCGAGCCTGATCGCCGAGGAGCCGTCGAAAAGCCGATGGTCGGAGCGGCTTTGCGGCCGACTTGAGTCGTTGAACCGGGTGTCGAGATGGATGTCGCGCCGGTCGTGGCGTTGGCTGCTGGCGATCAAGTCGTTTTGGCCGGTCGGCATCATGGCCGGGGCATCGGCCGGTGCATTGAAGGTCGACTCTGAAAAAGTGGCGGAGGATTCGCCGGCGCAGATGAGTGCCACCGAGTTGGACGAGGCGATCGAGTTGGCCAAGGATTACAAGACCGACGTGTACGTGGACGGCCGAGTGGTGTGGAGTTACAAGGAATACGCATCCAGCGTGAAGGAGATGGTTTCCATCGAAAATGCCAATGACTTGTGACCGATTTCATCCACGAACCGGTGTTACTGGAGGAGGCGCTTTCGGCGCTTCAACCGACGACGGGCCGGCTGTACGTGGATGGGACGGTTGGCGGCGGCGGGCATGCGGAGGCGATTCTCGAGGCGAGCGGGCCGGACGGGCGGCTGGTGGGTTTCGACCGCGACGACCGGGCGATCGCTGCCGCGGCCAAGCGGCTGGCCCGGTTTGGCGACCGGGTGACACTGTACCGGGAGGCATTCTCCGGCTTGGCCAAGCGCTTGACCAAGGTGGGTTGCGACGGGGTGCTGCTGGATCTCGGGGTGAGTTCGCCGCAGCTCGACGAGCCGGGTCGCGGCTTCAGTTTTCAGGCCGAGGGGCCGCTGGACATGCGGATGGACCGGCGACAACCGGTGACGGCGGAGCAACTGGTGAACGAGTTGGAGTCCGACGAATTGGCGACGATTTTTTGGGAACTGGGCGGCGAGCGCCGGTCGCGCCGCATCGCCCGGGCCATTGTTGAACAACGCGGCATGCAGCGACTCGAGACCACCACACAACTGGCCGACACCGTGGAGCGGGCCTGCCCCCGGCGGGGCGCACGCACGCACCCGGCGACAGGCGTGTTCCAGGCGTTGCGCATGGCGGTGAACGAAGAGTTGAGCCAGGCGCGGTTCGGACTGGACGCTGCCTGGTCGGTGCTTAAGCCGGGTGGCCGGCTGGCGGTCATCACGTTTCATTCCGGCGAGGATCGGCTGGTGAAACAATTCAGCCGCGGCCTGGCCAAGCCGTACACCGTACGCGGCGAGGTCGACGTGCCGGAACTGCGCGTACCGCGTGAGCCACTGGCTCGGGAACTGAACCGCCGCGCGATTAAGCCAAGCGCGGCCGAACTGGAG
>CAYWMH010000295.1:1100-3175 GCA_964459315.1 uncultured Verrucomicrobiota bacterium | reverse complement strand
TAAGGGCGCGTTTTTCCTGTGCGAGTTCCCAGTGCAAAAGGTGACCGCATTCAAGACCGAGCCGAAGGGTGCCTATTTCAAAATGGTCGACGAACACATCTTCCTGTTCGGGATGATGGCCAGCGCGATCAACTTCGGGCCGGACGGGTCGCTGTACGTGGCCAACTGGGATGGCAAATGGCAGCCCAATGAACTTGGCAGCATTTGGATGGTCGATGACCCGGCGATCCGGAAATCGGAACAACGCAAACAGGTTGCCGAGTTACTCCGCGGTGATTTTGCCGATCAACCCAATTCGGATCTCGTTAATCTGCTTGCCCATGCGGATCAACGGATCCGGCTAGAGGCGCAGTTTGAACTGGCTAAGCGCAATCGGTTTGACGAGTTGCTGGGATTGGCAACCAATCCCAAGGGCGTCCGCCTTGCCCGCGTGCATGCGATGTGGGGCCTTGGCCAGCTGGCCTCAGACAACCAACGCGATAAGCGCTTGGTCAAGCGGTTGCCGTTTGCGGACAATGATCCTGAGATTCGCGCTCAGGCGGCCAAGCTGGCTGGCGTACGCGCATTGAAGGCCACCGCGCACCGGTTGGTGGAACTGCTTCACGACGAGAGTGCCCGCGTACAATTCCATGCCGCAATGGCGCTTGGCCAAGCGGGCAACAAAGACACTACCTCTCATCTGGTTGCACTTCTCGAGCGCAACGACGATAGCGATGCCTACATCCGCCACGCGGCCATCATGGGTTTGGCAGGTGGCGCGCATCCGGAACAGATGGTCGCGCTCAATAGCCACGATTCAGCTGCCGTGCGTACAGCTGCGGTTGCTACCCTGCGCCGGCTGAGACACACAGGCGCTGAGGCATTCCTGAACGACGAAAGCGAGTGGGTGTTGCGCGAGGCCGTCAGCGCGATCCACGATGACGAATCGATTCTCGAGTCCCTGCCGGCCGTTGCAAATCTGTTGCCCGATAGCAGCAACGAACCGGAGGCGATCACGCGTAGACTCCTCAGCGCGAATCTTCGGGTCGGTCGACCAGAAAACGTGGAGCGACTGGTCGACTACGCTCTGGACACTACCAAATCGGACGCCATGCGATCCGAGGCACTGCTCTGCCTGCGGGACTGGAACCGTCGACCATTTGTCGACCGGGTCGAGGGCCGGGTGCGCGTACTCTCCAAGCGCGACGACGGTTTGGCCAGACGCCTAGTGGAGGCGAACCTTCAAAAACTTTTCAAAGCGTCCGATGGGGAAGTACTCGCCGAACTCATCCGGCTTTGTGAACGACTACAAATCAAACTTGGTGCCGGATCTCTGCTGGTCATTGCACAGTCCGATTCCCAGGAACTGGCGGCGAGGGTTCAGGCTGTCCAGTCGATCGAGGGCAAAGGCGAAGAAGCAGTTACCCGTTCGCTGCTTGACTTGACAAAAAACAAACAACCGCAAATTCAGGTGACGGCTATCCACAAACTTGCCGAGGTTGAGCCCGGGCAGTTTGCGGAACAATTGTACGAAGGATGGAGCAAACTTAGTGAACCGGCACAACAGGTGTTCCTTTCCCGCCTCGGAGAAGACACGAGCGACAGGGGCAATGAAGTTTTGAACAAGGCATTTGCTTTACTCCTTGATGGCAAACTCCCGAATGCACTGGAGCTGGATGTTGTGACCGCAGCCAAGGCCCGACAATCCAGGAACCTGAAGCAGATTCTCAAGCGCTATGAGGCCGGCCAGCCTGTGGAGGATTCTTTTGCTGAATATCGGGCTACCCTCGCCGGCGGTGATGCCGTGAAAGGGAAACATGTATACGACAACCACGTTGCTGCACAGTGTGTGCGTTGCCACGACGGCGGTGGCAAGGGAAACCAAGTCGTCCCGGAGCTGGCCGGCATCGGTAAACGGGTCGACAAGAATTATCTGCTCCGGTCACTAGTTGCCCCGAACGCCGAGATCGCGAATGGCTTCGGTGTAACGGTGGTTGAACTGGCCAACGGCGTGACGGTCGTAGGTCGTGTGGGAGACCGTACCGACCAGATACTGACATTGATTCCGCCGCAGGGAGAGTCGAGAAAAATAGCAA
>CAYWMH010000295.1:0-1090 GCA_964459315.1 uncultured Verrucomicrobiota bacterium | reverse complement strand
CTCCGCGACCTGATCGCCTACCTCGAAACCCTTTAGCCGTACTTGGCCAAGCAGTAGAATTAACTCACCGCCTCAACGCAGCGGGTGCAGAGGGTGGCGTGGTCGTTGTGCGAGCCGACGGTGGGTTCCCAGCGCCAGCACCGTTCGCATTTTTCGCCGTCGGCGTTGGTGACGGCGACTTGCAACTCCTCGCCTTCGCCGTCGCCGGGCTCGAGTGCGAGTTGCGAGACGTTGATCAGCTCGCGCAAATCCTCCCCATGCGCTTGGCCAATCTCGAGTTCACGGCCGGTGCCGGTGAGGGTGACGCAAGCCTCGAGGCTTTTTCCGATCCGCTTGGCCTGGCGGGCCTCCTCCAGCACCGGAAGGGTGCGTTCGCGAATGGCAAACATCGTCTCCCAGTTGGCGGTTTCCTCTGCGCTGATACCAAACTCAAATGGCTCCCAGTCAGCCAGGTGCACGCTGCCGGCGCTGAGGTGCGGGATGGCCTCCCATGCCTCGTCGGCGGTGAAGACGAGCATCGGCGAAAGCATCTTGGCGAAGCCTTGCACGAGTCGGTAAAGGGCGGTCTGTGTGGAGCGACGCCGCGGCGAATTGGCCGGCGAGGTATAGAGGCGATCCTTCACGGTATCGTGATAGATTGCCGACAGTTCGACCGCGACAAACTGCGTGATGCGCTGGTAGGCAATGTGAAACTCGCACTTGTCAAACGCAGCGTGGACGTCGGCGTCGAGTTTGGCGAACACGTCGAGGATCCAGCGGTCGAGTCCAGTCAACTCGTCGTCGGGAACCGTGTGCTGCGCAGGGTCAAAATCATACAGGTTGCTGAGCTGATAGCGGAGGGCGTTGCGGATGCCGCGATATGCCTCGGCCACTTTTTTGATGCGCTCCTCACTGACAATGATGTCATTACGAAAATCCTGCGATGCCACCCATAGCCGGACAATGTCCGCGCCGTAGTTGCCGATGTATGCCTCGGCTGTCTGTGGCTTGGTATAACCGCCGGCCTGTTTGCTCTTGGAGATTTTTTCGCGGTCGGCGTCGACCATGAAGCCGTGCGTCAGCACGTTGCGATACGGTGCCACACCATTGC
>CAYWMH010000294.1:0-3188 GCA_964459315.1 uncultured Verrucomicrobiota bacterium | reverse complement strand
TGATTCGGTTCGTAATTCGGTACCGCTAAAAATCCCGGAATGGGCCTCGCGGCTCGGCGGCCTGCATTTGTTTTTTCCAACTCGCAAAATGAGCCTGCACATCTTTCAAAACCTCCGGCTTTTCCTTTGACAAGTCGCGGCGCTCGCCGATGTCATCGCGTAGATTAAAGAGGCCGCCCCCTCTCGAACTCTCGACCCATTTCCAGTCGCCAACACGGGCACCCTTGTCGAGTTTGCGCTGCCAAAACATCTCGTTGCGCGATGATTTCATTTTGCGCTGCAGCACAGGGAGCATGTCAAAACCGTCGAGCGCCACTCCCTTGGGCGGCTCAACGCCGGTGGCCGCGCAGAGTGTCGGGACGATTTCCAGTGAGGAGAGGAACGCGTCGCTCGCTCCCCCGGCAGGCACCTTGCCCGGCCATCTTACGATGCACGGAACCCGAACGCCTCCCTCGAACATCTGGCCTTTTCGCCCTCGCAGCGGCGCGTTATCCGCCGAGCTACCGCCCCCGTTGTCGCTGAAAAAGATGACGATAGTGTTGTCAGCGATCCCGAATTTGTCCAACAGGTCGAGCAGCCGGCCGATGGCGGCGTCCATCGCCGTGACCGAGCCGACAAACTCCAGCCGGCGTGCGGCGCGGTTGGGTACGGTGTGCATTTTGCCATAGCGCGTACGCTGCTCGGTACCCGCCTGCGCCTGCAGTCCAGGGTACATCGCCTTGAACGGAGCCGGCGCCTGCGCCCCTCCCCGGATCGCGGGATCGAGGTTGGACGCCCCGTGCGGCGAGTTGAAAGGCACATAAAGGAAAAACGGCCTCCGGTGGTTGGCCTCCAAAAACCGTACAGCCTCACGCTCGAAAAGATCCGTGCAGTAGGTGCCCTTGTCGGCGGTGGTGGGCGAGTTGTCACGGTACATCGACGGCACGCCATAACGCTCATGGGTGTAGTAGTCGATGCCGGTGTTGACGAAACCATAAAACACATCGAAGCCGCGGGAGAGCGGCAGGAATCGGCGGTGCACGCCGAGATCCCATTTACCAAAAATGCCGCTCGAGTAGCCAGCACTTCCGAGTATGCGCGGCAGGAGCACTTCACGCGTGTCCATGCCGCCGATGCGCTCAAACGTGGACTCGTACTCGCCCGGTTGGTAGCGGTATCCGAAGTCGGGCGCCTCGTTGCGGATCATGTCGTAGACGCCGTTGCGCTGCGGATAACGACCAGTGAGCAGTGCCCCGCGAGACGGCGTGCACGCCGGCCAGGCAACGTAAAAACTTGTAAGCTTGATGCCACCCGCGGCCAATCGGTCAAGGTGCGGCGTCCGCACCTCGCCAGAGCCGAAGCAGCCCAGGTCGCGGTAGCCCTGGTCGTCGGAGACGATAAGCAGGACATTTGGCCTGGCCCGGTTTTCCACCGCTTGGCCAAGCGGTTTGGCCAACTGCAGTAAGACGGCAGCCATGCCAAGCGAAACGATAAGGGCAAGAGTGCGATAGGTCATTCGTTGGCCAACGGTGCGATGGCCCCGTTCGGCTTTCAAGTTTTGATTACTGTTGGTTTCTTTTGTTTCTGCTGGCCAAGCGGGGGGGCTTCGGGAAGACTGCCGGCCTTCCGGGGGACGAGTCAGCAACTTGAACATTGTCCAGATCACACCCGGCGCCGGGGGCATGTACTGCGGGAACTGTTTCCGCGACAACGCCCTCGTGACGCAGCTCCGGCGCATGGGCCACCACGCGCTGATGGTGCCGCTGTACCTCCCGTTCACACTGGATGAGACGGACCAGAGCGAGGGCACACCGCTGTTTTTCAGCGGGCTTAACGTCTATTTTGCGCAGAAGTTCAACTGCTTCAAAAAAGCGCCGAACTGGCTTCGGCGCCTGTTCACCGCCGGATGGCTGCTCAACCGGCTTGGCAACTTCGCCGGCAAAACCCGCGGCGCACAGGTCGGCGACCTGACACTCTCGATGATGCGCGGCGAAACGGGCCACCAGTCGCGGGAAATCGAGCAACTCATCGACTGGATCAGGGAACACGAGCAGCCGGATGTCGTCTGCCTCTCTAACGCGCTCATCGCCGGCTTGGCCAAGCGACTCCGCGAAGCGCTCGGCGTGCCGGTGGTTTGCCTGCTCGAGGGCGAGGATGCGTTTCTCGACTCGCTGCCTGAGCCGCAGCGCGAAGACACCTGGGCCGAGCTTCGCGAGCGTGTCGCCGACATCGACCTGTTCATCGCGCCAACCCGCTACTACGCCGACACGATGGCCAAGCGCGCCGGCATCCCGGCAGCGAAGCTGGAGCAGATCCACAACGGCATCAACCTCGACGGCTTCAAGCCAAGTGCACTGCCGGACGACCCGCCGGTGCTTGGCTACTTCGCCCGCATGTGCCCGGAAAAGGGACTCGACACGCTCGTCCAAGCGTTTATCCGCCTTCGGCAAACCGGGCGGGTGCCGAACCTCAAGCTGGCCGTCGGCGGCGGCTGCCAGCCAAGCGACAAGGCCTTCGTCGCGCGGCAAAAAAAACGGCTCCGCGACGCCGGGCTCCTCAGCGAGACGGTGTTCCAGCCGAACCTCGACCGCGAGCAAAAGCTGGCGTTTTACAGCGGACTCACCGTGCTCAGTGTGCCGGCCGGATACGGCGAGGCGTTCGGCATGTACGTGGTCGAGGCGATGGCCAGCGGCGTGCCGGTCGTCGCGCCGGACGACGCCAGTTTCCCGGAGCTCATCGGGCAAACCGGGGCCGGCGCACTCTGCGAAAAAGGCAGCGCCACCGCCCTGGCCGACACGCTTGGCCAACTGCTGCTCGACCGTGGGCGCTTGGCCAACTGCGCCGCCGCCGGCCGCCAAGCCGCCGCACAGACGTACAACATCGAGCGGATGGCCGAGTCGTTCGCCGCCCGCCTGACCAAGCTGGCTTGAGCGTTTTCCGGCTTTGCCGCCCACTGGACAGGCCGTAAGGTGGGCCGCCGTGAAAAGGCTCCGACACACCTTGACTGCATCGGCCGCCGCGGCCGCGTTGGCCTTGGCCGGCTGCCAACCGGGCGATGCCCCGGAATCCACCACAGCCGCTGCGCAAGAGGCCAAGCCCGCCCAACCCCAGCCCACCGAACCCGTGACCGAACCGACCCCGCCCCAAGAGGAAGCCAAGCCGAAACACACCAACCGCCTGGCCAAGGAGGCGTCGCCCTATCTGCATCA
>CAYWMH010000293.1:0-3201 GCA_964459315.1 uncultured Verrucomicrobiota bacterium | reverse complement strand
CCATCAAAGAGCCCAGGGCCAGTGATCCAAGACCCACTTGGCAACGCCGCAAAAAATGTCGCCGCGTGATGAATTGCGCTTGCGCGTCATGTAGATTCATTTTCTCAAAAAACAGTCCATGCTCAACCCTTCATCAATAGGGCGTCCAGGTTCAACAGCACATTTGCCACCACAGTCCACGCCGCCATCTCCGGAAATGCCGCCCCGTCCGGAACCGGCACGGTTTCTCCGAACAGAGCCTTCGCCCCAGCCGACTCCTGACGGTAGTGGGCCAGTTCGCTCTCAAATAAGTCTCGGATCGCGGTCAAGCGGCTGGCCTCGACCGGCTTGGCCAAGGTGAGGCGCAGGGCAAACTTCAACCGTTCATCCGTCGATCCGCCCCCCTCAGCGTAAATTCGCAATGCCAATGCCCGGGCAAACTCGACAAACGCCTCGTCGTTGAGGGTGACGAACGACTGCAGTGGCGTATTCGTCCGGATTCGCCGCACGGCGCAAATTTCCCGGCTTGGCGCGTCGAAGGTGGCCATCGACGGATACGGGACGGTTCGCCGGAGGAAGGTGTAAAACCCGCGTCGATACCGATCCTCTCCCTCGCTGGTTGCCCAGTTGCGCTGGCCGTTGAACGCCGCCTGCCATAGGTTTGGTGGTTGCGGAGGGTACACGGATGGCCCGTGCATTTTCACGCTCCCCAGTCCGCTCAACGCCAGTGCCTGGTCGCGCACCATCTCCGCCTCGAGTCGGAACCGAGGCCCGCGGCCCAGTCGGATGTTGCGCGGATCTCGCTTGGCCAAGCGGCCCCGCACCTTGGCAGACTGCCGGTACGTCGCAGAGGTCACCATCGCCTTGAGCAACTCCTTGACATCCCAGCCGCCTTCGCGGAACTCGATCGCCAGCCAGTCGAGCAGTTCCGGGTGGTCGGGCAGGTTGCCCTGCGTCCCGAAATCCTCCTCCGTGTCAAGCAGACCGCGCCCGAACAACTGCGCCCAAAAGCGATTCACCGCCACACGCGCCGTCAGCGGGTTATCCGGCTGCATCAACCACCGCGCCACCCCCATACGGTCTAGCGGCGTGCCGTCGGCCGGCGCGTGGAAAGAAGCCGGAAACCCAGCCTTCACGACGTCTCCCTTGCTCAGGAAATTCCCCTTAACCATCAGGTACGTCTCTCGGCGCTTGGCCAAGGGGCGCTCGCGCATGTACGGCGTCGTGACGATCGAGTCGCTGACTTTTTTGCGATCCTTGCGCTTGGCCTCAATCGACTTGCGAACCGGCTCGAGTTCGCTGGCGAAGGTCCGGTAATGCGCAGCGATTTTCTCCACCTGCGCCGAGGTCCGTTTGGCCTCCTCAATCAGCAGCACCGGCAGGATGGCCTCCGGAAAATCAACTCCCTCGACGTCAAAATAAAATCCGCTCTTTTTGTCGTGGTTAACGATCTTCACCAGCAACTCGCTCTCGCCCTTGGGCAGACTCACGTTTACCGATTCCTGTCCCGCCTTGGCTTCGCGCTTTGTTTTTTTCGACAATATCTCCCTGCCATTGACCCACGCCTTGATGCCGTCGCCGCTGCCTAGCGTCAGGCGCTGTGTCCCCGCGATCGCCGCCGTGATCTTGCGCCGCAAATAGACCGCCGAGTGATCCCCCGCCTCGAGCGTATGCACGGTGTCATCAACCCACTCCGGCTTGGCCGCCCATTCCGTCTTGACTGATGCATCGGCTCCGGTTCGCGTGAAGACCTGCACCTCGGCCAGTGACAAAATCGGCGTCTTGCGACTGTCCAGCGGTAGCAGTTCGATCCGCACATACGACACCTTGGCGTCAGTCTCGATTGGGATGGCAAATCCCTCATCCGGCTTGGGATGGCCTTTGCCATCCTCGAACAAGCTTCTCTCGTACAGGGAGTTGCGATCAGCATCCAGCGCCGACACCCGAAATGCCGAGAGTCGCTCGGGGATCTCCGCCCGGTTCCAGATTACCACCTGCGTCACGTCGGTCGGCTCGGCCAATGCCACCTCCCACCACGGTTCCTTGTCGTCCGGGTTATTGGTGTGGGTCACGGTTCCGTCTTCAAATTTGCCGGAAGTGTTGCCGTCGATCGCCCGCTTGGCCGGGGCGTCATGCGAGGTGGAAGATTGCCGGGCCTTGCCTCGCAACGCGACGTTTTCACCGGTGGCCAAGCGTTCCGGTGCAAACGCCTTGGCGAAAGCATCGTCAAAATCGTTCCCCTCGAACGGACCGGTAACCTCCCAAACGGACCGTTTCGGCTCCGGCTTGGCCAAGTCACGCAACGACCGCAGCTCCCAGGCACGCTGGCCCTTGGCCAAGGCCGGCGTCGGCTCGTTGAGCCTGGCCTGCAACGCCTTTATTTCGTCGTCGATGGAGGCCAGGCGCTGGGTTTGTGCCTCGCTCGGGTACGGCAGACGCGGGGAGTCATCGCCCCTGTCGGCGTCCTCCGTCTGGTTGAACATCGCGTAAAACTGGTAGTACTCCTTCTGCGTGATCGGGTCGTACTTGTGCGAATGGCACTTGGCGCAGCCCATCGTCACCCCCATCCAAACCTGCATGGTCGTGTCCACCCGGTCGCGCACTGCTTCCACCCGAAACTCCTCGTCGTCGGTGCCACCCTCGGTGTTGGTCTTGGTGTTGCGATGAAACGCCGTGGCGAGCAACTGGTCGCGGGACGGCTCTGGCAACAGGTCGCCGGCCAGTTGCTCGATGGTGAACTGGTTGTACGGCATGTTTTGGTTAAAGGCGTCGATCACCCAGTCGCGGTATTTCCAAATGACGCGGAGCGGATCGGAGCCGTAGCCGGCGGAATCGGCGTAGCGCGCCACATCGAGCCAAAGACGCGCCCACCGTTCGCCGTAAGCCGGCCGGGACAACAGGTCGTCGATGAGCAATTCATAAGCGTTTGCCCGCTTGTCGTTCACGAATGCCTCGACCTCGGTCGGGGTCGGAGGCAGCCCGGTCAGGTCAAGCGACAACCGGCGGATCAGGACATGGCGCTGTGCCTCTGGGCTCGGCCGATCCCCGGTCGCCTCCAGTCCGGAAAGGATAAATTGATCAATACCGTTCCGCACCCACACGCTTTCGACAATCCTGGGCAGAACCGGCCGAACCGGTGGGCTGAACGCCCAGTGCCGGGCGTAGGGCGCGCCCTGGTCAATCCATTTGCCGATGATTTCAATCTCCGCCTGATTCAACTCG
>CAYWMH010000292.1:1191-3202 GCA_964459315.1 uncultured Verrucomicrobiota bacterium | reverse complement strand
ACGTGGGGATGCTTTGGGTGGCGCTGTGGCAGGGCTGGGGTGTGGCGCGGTTCACACCCGGCGGGGCGCTTTTGGCCAAGGTGGAGGTGCCGGTTGAGTGCGTGACGTCGTGCTGTTTCGGCGGTGAAAACTGGGACGAACTGTACATCACCACCTCCAGCCGCGACCTAGACGAGGCGGGCAGGGCGGCGCAGCCGCTCGCCGGTGGCGTGTTCCGCTGTCGCACTGGCATCGGTGGCCCGCCGACGAACCTGTTCCTCGGCTAGTCGGTGACGCTTTCCGCGATGATGCGGCGGTAGGTTTTCTCGGCGTGATCGTAGGCGGCGTTGAAGTCGGCGATCTCGTCTGCCCCCATGAAGCGTCGTTTTTGCGAGCGACATTTTTTCACCCCCGCCAGGCACCACTCGGCGCTACGCTTGGAGGCACGGATCGGCTTGCCGTCGACGAGCACGAACACGGGATTGGTGTGGGACGCCGGCAGGATGCGCAGCGCCACCCAACTGCTAAACTCGATCGGCACCTCGAAGGCAACATCGCGCAGTTCGCCATCGGCGACGATCTCCTGCTTCGCGATGGGGTAGCCGTTGACGAGCACCTCGACCGGCACCTTGCGCGTGCCATCGATCCGGGCGCGCTCGATGTGCCAGTACGGCTTCTGCGCATAACTGCGCTTGGCCAAGCCGGGGATCGGTTCGGTGTTGAGTCGTGCGGCGACCTTGGCCGTGACGAGCACGGTGTCCGCCTTGGCCAAGCGCAATTCGCTGCCGTCCACGCCCATCTGTGTGTTGTTGACCTGAAAGTCGATTAGGTGACTGCGGCCGTCGCCAACGTAGTTGCGTCCGGCTCGGATGCCTTCGCACCAGTCGTTGTAGGTCAGCCGGCCGTCGAGCTTGACGTAAGAGCGGCCCAGGCCGACGCGCTCGCCGTAGATGCACGGGAAATCGGTCTCGCCGCTGATGCGTGTGCGGAAGCCGCAGTTGAGCGTGTGATACCAAATGTTAAGTTCCCAGACGTAAGGAGTGTCGACGGTCGAGATGAAATCGACGGCCGGCACAGGCTTGCCGTCCGGCCCGGGAACCATATGGGTAACGTCGGCGATGTATTCGTTGGCACCAATGCCGTTGAAAGGCGGCACCTCGTAGGTCGGCAGTGTCGAGCCGGTCTGGTTGAGTCCCCAGCCTGAATGCGCCGGGCCGACAAGGGCACCCTGCCGCTTGGCCCAGCGCAGGGTGTTCAGGCAAAGCTTGGGCCAATGATGCTTGGAGTCGCCGCCGGGGAACATTTGCTCGCGCAGACGAAGCAGGCACAGATGGCCGGATTGGTGCGAGCCGAAGCCGGATACCTCGACATCGTATCGCAGCAAATAGGGAAATTGGGAGACCAAGTCATCCTTGCCGGTGAAAAACTGCTTTTGATAGTCGAAACAAGGACCCCAGGTCAGGTTCGCGCCGACCTTGAGATCCTCGCCGAGGCAGTGACGCATCATGTCCGGCGCGTGTACGCCCTCGGTGGGGTTCGTGTAATGGGCGCACCCGGCGGCGTGAATGTGGTGATCGCCCGACCACCAGCCCATCAGCGCCGGATCGATCCAGCGCTGCACCTTGAACTTCTCGGTCGTGTCGGCATCGGCGACGGTGATCGTGCGGCTTTGCGGCACCGACTCAGGGCCGCGGTAAAAGCGGACGGTGTAGGTGCCGCTTGGCAGTTTCACATGCTCGTCATCGGCACGATAAATCTGCGGGTGGAAATGAAAGTCAGGCGCAAGCCGCTTGGCCTGCGACGGATACACGCGGCCAAACCGGTCGCGGATTTCAAAACCGGCCGTCGTCGGCTTGCCGTTTTCATCAAGCACCTTCAGGCGAAGCGAGTGCGCCGGTTGGCAGTCGAAGAGAAGACTCACCTCATTGCGAAAGCCCAGGTCCTGTGTCCCCTGACCCACGTCGAAACTGAGCTTGGCATCGCTTTCCGGCGGCTCTGCTGTTAAGCTGCTCGATTCGATACTCCAACGCCA
>CAYWMH010000292.1:300-1181 GCA_964459315.1 uncultured Verrucomicrobiota bacterium | reverse complement strand
GTCGTCGGCTTGCCTTTTTCATCGAGCACCTTGAGACGGAGCGAGTGCGCCGGCTGGCAGTCGAAGAGCAGGTTGATCTCGTTGCGGAACCCGAGATCCTGCGTTCCTTGGCCAACGTCGAAGCTGAGCTTGGCATCGCGCTTGCCGGCGTCGCGGCTGTAAAGCTGCACGATGCGATACTCCAACGCCAACCCGCTGAGCGTCTTGGTGAGCGGCTGGGCATTGTGTACCGCCAAGCCAAGCCATCGATCGACAATCTGGTTCTGCGTTGAGCCGGCGTGGGGGCGGGCGTTCGGGCTGCTGGCGCGAAGTTCGGCAGTGACCCCGGCTTGGTTGCGGACCTTCACGAGGAAATTGCGCCAGCCTTGTTCAACCAATTCGCGCTTGGCCGGGCCAGCGTTCACCTTGACCCGTGACTCGGGGTTGATGTGGACTTCAACGAGGCACTGCGCGTCGAGGATGCGCTGTACATCAGCGACAGCCTCGGAGGCATCCGCTTGGCCAAGTGCTTGGTTGAGCTGTTTTTTGACTTCAGATGAAAACGGCTCGCCCAAATAATCCTTGGCCTGAACGAGCCGCTGAACCTGCGCCTTCAGAGGTTGAAGATCTACATCTCGGACTTCGGGAAGTGTCTGCGTATGTGCTACTTGGGCGAAGATAAATATCCCGAGGATGGTGATTTTTTGTAAAAAAAATGAAGTTTGCATGGTTTTTGCTTTGTTAGGTGGGGCTAATATGGGGCTGTTTTGCTGTTATACAAGGGAAAATCGGCTGTTTTTTGTCGAAAATAAAAATAAAAAAAGTTTGTTTTTCGTGTTGACACACACGGAATCGATGCGGACACTCCGCAAGCCGTTCGCGGTAAAAGACTTTAACAACTA
>CAYWMH010000292.1:0-290 GCA_964459315.1 uncultured Verrucomicrobiota bacterium | reverse complement strand
GCTATGGATTCCGCCAAAGCTGCTGTGGACAAGAAAGCGATCAAGGCGGCTTTCGCGAAGGCGCCTGGCGCGGAGATGGCTTACATAGCCAACTCGTTAGTGTCGAAGGCGAAGAAGCTTGATAAGGCAGAGACAGCCTTGGAGGTGTTGCGCGTTGCTGTCGGCAAGAAGCCGGCCGTTTGCGTTTCGGTGGTTAGTTTCATTTGTGCATTGGTGCCTGATGCCGCGGCTAAGCTTGCTGCTGAGGCGGTAAAGCTGACCCCAGAATACACCAAGCAGCTTGCCAGGGC
>CAYWMH010000291.1:0-3202 GCA_964459315.1 uncultured Verrucomicrobiota bacterium | reverse complement strand
TCTTTGCCACTACCTCCATCGGATGGCGAATGCTCAAGCCAAGAGCCAAATCTATCATGAATTGTGGTTGATGTGCGAATTCGCCCCGAAACGATGTAGGGTGGAGGATCTGGTTCGCAATGGAATGGTGCTGAACCGGCCGCTTGGCCAAGCGAGTGATGTATTATTCGCGAGGGCTCAAAAGGCACCGAAAAACAGGCGAAAAAGTTCAAAAAGGGGGTTGCAATGGGGTCGCGGAACGCATACGGTGCGCGCCCCCAATTTCGGGGCAGTCTTGGTTTTGCGGGCTAATTCACACCAAACCTCCGCGGAATCACCTGTATTACGGACATGGTAAAAATTCGTTTAAGGCGTTTCGGGAAAAGGAACACACCGATCTATCGCGTTGTGGTGGCGGACAATCGTTCGCCGCGCGACGGGAGGGTTATCGAGGAGATCGGCACGTACGACCCGCTCCTCAAGAAGGACAATTTCACCCTGAAACTCGACCGGGTCGATTACTGGCTCGGCGTCGGTGCCCAGCCGTCGGACACGGTGGCATCTTTCATCAAGAAAGCCCGCAAGGGTTCGTTGGAAGAGGCCGTTGAAGAAGCGGCGGTTGAAGCGACCGAGGCACCGACAGCGCCGGCACCTGCTCCGGAACCGGAAGTTGCCGCGGTCGAGGAACCGGCCGCCGAGGAATCCCCCGAGCCGGAAGCGGAGGCGACGGCCGAGGCATCCGCTTCCGAAGCGACGCCCGAGCCGGAAGCGCCCGCCGCCGACGAGGCCGACGAGGCCAAGGCGGAAGAGTAGATATCATGCAGGCTTTTTTAGAACAGGTCGTCAAGGGACTGGTCGATCATCCCGATGAGGTGAACATCACCGAGGTCGAGCAGGAACGAGCGACCGTTTACGAGCTGCGCCTTCACCCGACCGACGTCGGGCGGGTCATCGGCAAGTCGGGCCGGACGGTAAACGCCATCCGCTCCCTGATGCAGGCAGGCAGCGCCAAGGCCGGCAAGTTTACCCGGCTGGAGATTATTGACGAGAAGGACGACGCGGACGAGTGACACGGCGTCGCCCGGCCCCGGTGGCCGGTGGGAATTTTTGGGCAGCCATGAAAATTGATGTGCTGACCTTGTTCCCGGGAATGTTCCCGGGACCGCTGGATGAGAGCATCATCAAGCGGGCGTGCGAATCGGGCCGGCTCCGGCTCGGCATCCACGATCTGCGTGACTACGCGCACGATCGCCACCGCAAGGTGGACGACCGGCCGTTCGGCGGCGGGCCGGGGATGCTGATGAAGCCGGAACCGCTGTTTGAGGCGGTCGAGGCGCTGCGCGGCGACACGGCTCGCGTGATTCTGACCAGCCCGGCGGGGCGGCCGTTCCGGCAGGAGATCGCCCGGGAACTGGCCGGCGAGGAGCACTTGCTGCTGGTTTGCGGCAGCTACGAGGGATTTGACGAGCGGGTGCGTGAGAGTCTCGCGGACGACGAGTTGTCGATCGGCGACTACGTGCTGACCAACGGCGCGCTCCCGGCGATGGTGCTCATCGACGCTGTAACGCGGCTGTTGCCCGGCGTGCTGGGCGATGACGAAAGCGCGTTGGACGAGTCGTTCAGTGAACGGCTGCTGGAGTATCCGCAATACACGAGGCCGGCGGAGTTTCGCGGGATGAGCGTCCCGGAGGTGCTGCTCTCCGGCGACCACGCGGCGATCGAGCAGTGGCGGCGGGAGCAGTCCCGAGACCGGACCGCGCAGCGGCGGCCCGACTTGTTGGAGTGAGTTTTGCCGGGAGACCGGCGGTGAAGAGTGAAACGAAAGAGAGAACAATGAATCAGGAACTTTTGGACAAGATCGAGGCGGCGCAACTCCGCAAGGAACCACTCGAGTTCAGCGTGGGCGACTCCGTCAAGGTGCACACCCGGGTCGTCGAAGGGGACAAGGAGCGCATCCAGGTGTTTGCCGGGCTCGTGATCGGCCGCCGCGGCCACGGCGCCAACGAGACCTTCACCGTCCGGCGCATCAGCTACGGCGAGGGCGTCGAGCGGGTGTTCCCGGTGCACTCGCCGCGCATCGACAAGGTGGTGGTCGACCGGCAGGGCAAGGTGCGCCGGGCCAAGCTCACCTACCTGCGCGAGCGTATCGGCAAAAAGGCGTTGGCCGTGAAGGCCCACGACAGGCGAAGCCAGAAGAGTTAGCGCTTGGCCAAGCGGTGATTTTCAACGGTGGCGGGGTATCAAGCCCCGCCGTTTTTTTGTGCGCTTGGCCAAGCGCCTGGCCCTACATATGGGCTTGACCTGCGGGTGCCGGTAGCCAAGCGTATCCCCGGACTCATTATGAATGCACATCGCCATGCCCCCAAACTATTGTTGTCGGCACTTTTTTTTGTCGGCTTGAGCACCCTCAATGCACAACTCAAGGATGGCCTGATTGCCTATTGGCCGCTGGATGAGGTGCAGGGGACGAAGACTCCTGAGCTGGTTAACGGCTACGACATGCAGCTAACCAACCTCTCCGCCGATGACGTGGTCGAGGGCAGGATAGGCAATGCGTTTTCGTTCTCGAATGAAAAACAGACATTGCTGAGCCGCGTGCACGACGCAGACGACCAGTTGCCGGCCAACAAGTATGACTCCTTCTCCATTTCCATGTGGTCGAATGTGGACGGCAACGGGCAGAACGATTTGCGCCTCTTTTCCGAGGGCAATATCGGCGACAGTAATCCGCTGTTCAACATCGGGACAGACAGCGGCGGAGCCAGTGGGTCGGTTGATTTTTACATCCGGCAAAGCGGTTGGCCGACGGTGAATCATATTAAGTCCTCCGCCGAGCCATACGATGGCGAGTGGCATCACGTGGTGTTCGTGCAGGAAGATGGGGAGCGCCGTTTGTACGTGGACGGCGAACTGGACGACGTGACGATGGCAGCCAAGCCGGATGGGGTGTTCAAAGTGAATGACACGACGATCGGCGGCATCCTGCGCTCATCGGCGTCGCACTGGGTGACAGGGCTGATTGACGACGTGGCGATTTGGAAACGCGCCCTCAGCGATGACGAGGCGGCCCAGGTGCACACGGAGGGATTGGGCAGCGTGTTCCCGACATTGGGCAACGGCTTAATCGCTTACTGGCCGCTGGACGAGGTGCAGGGCAGTAAGACACCAGAGTTGGTCAATGGCTACGACATGGAGTTGACCAACCTGAGTGCTGAGGATGTGG
>CAYWMH010000290.1:0-3205 GCA_964459315.1 uncultured Verrucomicrobiota bacterium | reverse complement strand
CCCTGCCCGGCCAAGTGCCTTGAGCAACTCCCCGGCCTCGTCGCCGCCGACGGCCAACTGGTCATCGCCACCCCGTGCACCTGGCTGGAGGAATACACGCCCAAGGCCAATTGGCTCGGCGGCAGCCAGGCACTTGGCCAAGCGCGAACGCTTGACACCCTCCGCGAGATTCTCGCGCCCGACTTCACCCTCGACGCCGAGTGGGACCTCCCGTTCCTCATCCGCGAGCACGCCCGCAAATACCAATGGAGCGTCGCCCAAGCCACCCGCTGGATTCGCCTTGCCCCGACGGGGTGATTCCGCAACGCTGCCGGGCCGTTCATTCAATTCATCATGTACCGACTTGCTGCTGCTGTTTTATTCGCTGGCTTGGCCAACGGCTTGGCCGCCGAAACCCAATTTGCCCCGACCGACTGGCCGAACTGGCGCGGGCTGACCTCCGACGGCCAGGCCAAGCTCGTCGACGGGTTGCCGACGCAATGGAGCGAGACGAAAAATGTCGTGTGGAAAACGCCGATCCCCGGTCGGGGCCACGGCACGCCAACGGTGGTGGGCGATCGCATCTACTTGGCCACTGCGGATGAGGAGGAAATGTTCCAGTCGGTGCTTTGCCTCGACAAGGCCAACGGCAAGGTCGCCTGGCAAACAAAGGTGCACGAGGGGCAGTTCGCGATCGGGCTGAACAAGCACGCCTCACATGCGGGCACGGTGGTGGTGCACGACGGTAAGCGGCTGTATGTCAATTTCGTGATCGGCAATCAGGCGTACGCCTCGGCGCTGGGCCTCGACGGCAAGCTGCTTTGGCAGAAACCGATCGGCAAATACAAGGTGCACCAGGGCTACGGGAGCTCGCCGATGGTGTATCGCGATATCGTCATCGTGAAGGCCGACACGAAAATCGGCGGCGCGATCGTCGGGCTGGACAAAAAAACGGGGCGCGAAATCTGGCGGCAGGATCGCCCAAAGCTGCCGAACTACACCACGCCGGTGGTCATTGAGGCTGCTGGCCGACTGCAGATGGTGTTTTGCGGCTGCGAACTGGTCACCAGCCTCGACCCGCTCACCGGCAAAAAACTGTGGGAGGTGCCCGGCTCGACTGAGGAATGCGTCTCGACGCTGGTCACAGACGGCACGCACATTTTCGTCAGCGGCGGCTGGCCGAAAAACCACACGGCAGCGATCGTTGCAGACGGCTCCGGCAGGGTGGCGTGGAAAAACACCGCGCGGGTTTACGTGCCGTCGATGCTGATCCGCGACGGATTCCTGTACGTGACGATGGACGCCGGATTCGCGATCTGTTGGAACGCCAAGACCGGTAAACAGCAGTGGAAAGAGCGGCTTGGAGGGGCATTTTACACCTCACCGGTGATGGCTGGGAACCGGATTTACGGAACGAATCTCGATGGCAAGACGTTCGTCTTCGAGGCCAACCCGGACGAGTTCAAGTTGATCGCCGCGAACCAGCTTGGCAACGAAGTGTACGCATCGCCAATCGTGAGCGGGAACAGGTTGTACCTGCGCGTGGCCTTCAAGGACGACGAGCGACAGGAAGTCCTTTACGCCATAGGCGAAAAGTAAGCCTGCACTTGGCCAAGCGCTTGGCCTACGGTCAATTCAGCGGCCAGAAATGGAGGATGAGTGGCGTGCCAAGCGCGGCGATGACAATCTCAAGCGGCAGGCCGACGCGCCAGTAGTCGCCGAACCGGTAGCCGCCCGGGCCGAGGATCATGGCGTTGCATTGGTGACCGATGGGAGTCAGGAATGCGCACGACGCCCCAACCGCCACCGCCATCAAAAACGGGTCGGGCTGCAGGCCAAGCGTGCCGGCGATGCCGACCGCGATCGGGGCCATGATGAACGCCGTGGCGGCGTTGTTGATGATGTCGGAGAGGCACATCGTCACGACCATGACCAGCGTGATCATCGACCACGGCGGCAGGGCGCCGGTCAGGCCGTGGATCGACTCGGCGATCAGTTCGGTGCACTCCGTCGACTGGAACGCCTGGCTGACCGGGATCATCGCGCCCAGCAGGACGATGATCGGCCATTCCACCTCCCGGTAAATGTCGCGGAGCGGCAGTATCCCGCAAAGGATGTAGGCCAGCACGGCCCCCAGGAATGCGATCGTCATCGGGAAGCCGGTCATGCTCAAGCCGATAGCTCCGGCAAAAATCGCCACCGACAATCCGATCCGCGAGAAGGTGCCCACCTTGAGTTCCCGCTCGGCCAAGGGCAGCAGATTGAGGTCGGCAATAGTATCGTCCATCTCCGGGGTTTTGCCGTGCAGCAACAGGACGTCGCCGATGCGGAAAACGACCTCCTTGAGTTGCTGGCGGATCGGCTTGTTTTGGCGTGCGACGGCCATGAGCGTCATCGTGTTGCCGCTGCGGCGCCGGAGGTAGGTCCGGGTGCGGCCCAGCAGCGGCGAGCCGGCGGTCACGATCGCCTCGGTGAAGCCGGTGGCCTCCCCCTTCAGGCTGTCGATCCGGTGCCGCATCTCCTTGGCCAAATGGAGGCCGTGTTCCTCGATCAACGCCTGCAACTCCACCGGGTCGGCCTTGGCCACGTACCGGCAGCCTTCCTGAATGACACCGTCCGGATTGGGAGGCAGCACCCGGCCGTCCTTCCGGATGAAGCCGAAGAGGGTCATCTTCTCGCCGACGAGTTGCTCCGCCTCGGTGACGGTTTTGCCGATCCAATCGCAGTCGGCCGGCACGCTGATCTCGGTGATATAGTCGTCGATCTGGAACAGCGATTCCATGCCCGGTTTCTTGTGGGACTTAGCAGGGATTAGCCGCCAACCGGCCAGAACGATGAACAGCAGGCCGCCGACCGCCACAAGGCCGCCGACCCGCGTGCAGGCAAACAGGCCGACCGGCGCCTCGCCGGTTAGCTCCGTGCGGAGGTTCGCGATGATGATGTTTGGCGGAGTTCCGATCATCGTCATCATGCCGCCGAGGATGCTGGCGAACGCCATCGGCAACAGCAGGATGGCGCTCGAACGCTGGCGGTCGGCCGCCGTCTTGAGCGCGACCGGCTGCATGAGCGCGAGCGCGCCGACGTTGTTCATGAAGGCAGACAGCACCATGACGACCAGTGACAGACTCAGGATGTGCGGCAGCTGGTTTTTCGTGAACGGCATCACGTGGCGCGCGATCTGGTCGACGCCGCCCGAATTGCGCAGCGCCCGGCTGATGATCAGTAC
>CAYWMH010000289.1:0-3220 GCA_964459315.1 uncultured Verrucomicrobiota bacterium | reverse complement strand
TCCAACTTCGTCATCTCCGAACTGCATTACCACCCCGCGAACCCGACCACCCCGGCGGAACTTGCGGCGAGCAGCGACCGCAACGATTTCGAGTTTGTTGAATTTCAAAACGTTGGCAAGTTCGCCCTCGACCTGACCGGCCTCCGCTTCGAGGCGGGGATCAACTTTGCCTTCCCTGAAAATACCGTCCTGATGGCCGGCCAGCACCTGCTGCTCGTCCGCAATCGCACGGCCTTCGAGGCTCGCTACGGCCCCATCGACGGCATCCACTCGTTCGAGTACACCGGCCGGTTGAGCAACGGCGGGGAACAGTTGATCCTCACCGCAGGCGGCCAACCGATCCATGATTTCACCTACAACGACCAGCCGCCTTGGCCAAGCGGGGCGGATGGCAACGGATCGAGCCTGGTTTTGGCCAACCCAACCGCCGGCCCGCCACACAACCAGCCCGGCAGCTGGACGGCGAGTCGCCAACCCGGCGGATCGCCCGGCACAGCCGAGCCCTCAGCCCTCACCTACTCGGCCTGGGCCGATTCGAGCGGAGCCCAAGGTGGTCCAGGCGACGACGACGACCAAGACGGGCTCAGCAACTTCTGGGAATTCCTCTTCGGCTCCCGACCGGACCTGGCCGATGACGCCCCCGGCTTCTCGCTCACGGTCCGGCGCGCCGACGTCGATGGCCAGGCCGACGACTACCTGTTTCTCACATTCCGCAGGAATCTCCTCGCCGACGCCTTGCTGACAGTAGAGGTGTCCGACGACCTGATCCGCTGGACCCCGGACCCGGCCATGATCCAGCCGGTGGCCCAAACCGACAACGGCGACGGCACCGCAACGGTCACCCACCGGTTCGCCCGTCCCGTTGGCCAGGGGCAACACCGCGCCTTCTTCCGGCTGCGCGGCCAGTAAATGAAAAGCCGTGCGGCCTGCGGGGCAATTGGCTAACGTGGGCCATGCGCTTCTTCGATCTCCGGCCACCGCTTGGCCAAGCGGCGATTCTTTCCGCCGCGCTTGGCCTGTTCGCCGCCGAAACAGCGGCGACCGCGCAGAAGCTGCCCTCCCCAGAGCCGCTGGACGCCAAGCAGTTGGCCAAGCGCATCCGCGACTCGATCGTGGTGCTCACGCAGTTCGGCCGGGATGACGAGGAGGAAGGCGTGGGGACCGGCTTCGTGGTCTCCAGCGACGGCCTGATCGCCACGAGCCTGCACGTGGCGGGCGAGGGGCGGCCGGTGCGCGTGCGGCTGGCCAGCGGCGAGGAGGCGGAGGTGACCTCCGTTCACGCTTGGGATCGCGCGCTCGACCTGGCCGTGCTGCGCGTCGACCGGACCGGCCTGCCAGCGCTGCCGCTCGGAGACTCGGACACCCTCGAGCAGGGCGCGCCGGTGGTGGCCATGGGCACGCCGCACGGGCTTGAATTCAGCTTCGTGCAGGGGGTCGTCTCGGCGCGGCGCGACTTTGACGGCGTGCAGATGATCCAGCTGGCCGTGCCGCTCGAGCCGGGCAACAGCGGCGGACCGATGCTCGACCTGCACGGCCGGGTTCACGGCGTAATCACCATGAAGTCGCTGGTTACGGAGAACCTCGGCTTTGCCCTGCCGTCGAACCTGCTCAAGCCCCTTCTGGAGAAGCCCAACCCGGTGCCGATTGAGCGATGGATCACCATCGGCCGGCTCGATCCCGCGAGATGGACCACCGTGTTCGGCGGGCATTGGCGGCAAAAGGGCGGGCGGATTCACGTCAGCCAAGCGGGCGAGAGCTTTGGTGGCCGGGCGTTGTGCCTCTCGACAAGCGCCCCGCCGGAGACGCCGTTCGAGCTGTCGGTACAGGTGAAACTCGGGGATGAATCCGGAGCCGCCGGCCTGGTGTGGGCCGCCGATGGCGGGGACAAACATTACGGCTTCTACCCCACCGCCGGGCAGATGCGGCTGACGCGCTTCGACGGGGCGAACGTGTTTTCATGGACCATTCTGGACCAGCAACTCACCCGCCACTACGTCCCGGGGGAGTGGAACACGCTGAAGCTCCGGCACGAGGGAAACCGCTTTTACTGCAGTGTCAACGGGCACCTGGTTTTCGAGTCGAACGACCGCGGACTCAAGGGCGGCAAGGCCGGCTTGGCCAAGTTCCGCGACACGGTGGCCACCTTCCGCAATTTTCGACTGGGCAAACAGGTCGATGACGAGGCGGCGGCGATCGGCAGCCCGCTTGGCCAAGCGCTGGTCGACGAGGCGCAGACCAACGGCGGTTCGTTCAGCGAGCCTACCCTGGCCGATATCCGCAAACAACCGCTCCAGGCGCGGCGACACCTGGAGCAGGAAGCCAAGCGGCTGGAGGAACGGGCGGCCCGGCTGCGTCTCGCCTCCACCCGGTTGCACCGGCGGCTGGTTCGCGACCAGTTGGCGGCACTGTTTGAGAACGGGGAGGAGGCCGACCTGTTTCGCGCCGCACTGCTGATCGCCAAGCTCGACGACCCCGAAGTCGATGTCGGCCATTACGAGCAACAGTTAAAAACCATGGCGTCGGAGGTGAAGGCCAGGTTCGCCGATGAGGAGGATGACGCCTCGAAATTGAAGAAAGTGATCGCTTACCTGTTCCAGGAGAACGGCTTTCACGGCAGCCGCCAGGATTACTACAACCGGGCCAACAGCTACATGAACCGCGTGCTCGATGACCGCGAGGGGCTGCCGATCACGTTGTCCGTGTTGGTCATGGAACTGGCCGCCGCGTGTGGGATCGACGGCGTGGCCGGCGTCGGTGCGCCAGGGCATTTCATCATCCGGCATGCCGGCGGCGACACCGAACAGTTCATCGACCCGTTCGACGGCGGCAACTACCTGGGCCGGCCGGACGCGGAGGAAATGGTGCGCACCAACACCGGCCGCGCGCCCGTGCCGGGCGATCTCGCCAAATCGACGGACCGCGAGATCGTGCTGCGGATGCTGCGCAACCTGATGGGCGCGTTGCCGGAGGAGGGCTCGCCGGCGGAGCTGCTGCGCTACGTCGAGACCGTGGTGACGCTGCAGCCGAACTCCGCGTTCGACCGCTGGAGCCGCGCCGTGTTGCTCATCCAGGATCGGCGATATGATGCGGCGAACAAGGACCTCGAGTGGCTGCTGCAAACCAAGCCCGCCGGGCTTGATCTCGACCGTGTTCAGCAACTGTACCAGTCGCTCCAGTGACAGGTTGAATGAAGGCTTGCAGGCCCACTGGTTTTCCCGAA
>CAYWMH010000288.1:0-3226 GCA_964459315.1 uncultured Verrucomicrobiota bacterium | reverse complement strand
GGCGGCAGCACGATCGGGATGTCGAGCAGCGTGTCGATGACCGGTTTGCCGCGAAACTCGTACCGGCTCATCAAGTAGCCAATCGGCACCGCGACCCACAGCGACAGCAACGTCGTGAGTGTGCAACTGACGAGGCTCAGCTTGATGGAAAAACGGATGTCCCGGCTCCTCAAAGCCTGCACGAGCGGGTTGGGCCGGGAGAGTGACAGCGAGCCGGCCGACGACGCGCCCTCCGTCACGGCAAAGGAAAGCTGGTTGGTCGTCGTGTGGGTAATTTCGCGGACGCCGTCCCAGCCCGGCGCGTCCGCCCCGCTGACACGGATAAACTCGCCCCACAACTGGCCGTGAGCCACGTCGGTCGTCACGGTTGCCACGCCGTTGGTCACGGCGACGACGCTCACACGCACCTCCGGCCGCAGCGAGCCGGTGACCGGCTTGCCCTCGCCCTGAGCGCGCGGCAGCAGGATGACCGTGCCGCCGTCCGCCCGAATCACCCCGTCACCGGTCTGGGTCCGGTCGCCGACCTTCAGCCCGGCCTCGTTTTCGCCCTTACGAAAAAAATAATCCCGGCCGGGCTCAACCGCCACGGTGGCTTCGCCGCCGGTGTACCGGCCCTGTTGCACGCTCTCCGGCCCAAGCACCGGCCGGTCGCCGTAGTCGAGATAGACGAGGTCGGCCAGAACCATCGCGGCGATGATCAGCAAATAGCTCCCGCCCAGCAGGGCGAGGCCAACAAGGAACGGTTTGTCGGAAGCGACGCGGTGGCCGCTTGGCTGCGGGCCGCTCATGGGCCGCTGGCCTCCCAACCGAAGCCAAGCTGCTCGAACCGCTGGCGCGAGGCCGCCGACGTGAGCCGCACCATCAGCCGCTTGGCCAAGCGCGGATACGGGGTAGTCTTGCGGGCGGCGACGTTTTGCACGGCGAGGGCGCGCGCCGGCTGCAGCGGCACGGTGTCGAACCGGTCCTTCAAATGCTGAATGTTCGCCTCGTACACCAACACGACGTCGAGTTTGCCGCCGGCCTCCATCGTCTGGATGAGCGTGTGCGCGGTGTCGGCCATCATCACGATATTCGGCTCGATGGCGTCAAACTGTCCGGTCTCCCGGCACAGCTCGTGGCTGAGCGCGCCGAGCGTGCTTGCCCTTGGGTCAGTGGTGCCGACCCGCAGGCCGCGCTTGGCCAGGTCGGCAAGCGAGCGGAGGCCGTGCGGGTTGCCCTTGGCCACGAGCATCACTATGCGCGTGCTCGACACTTTCAGGTCGGGGCCAAATGGATGGTTCATCTTCTCCTGGGCCATGTCGAGATAGGTCGCGTCGCACGTCATGAAAATATCCGGCACGCCCTGCTGGCTCGCCTGCATCTTGCCGACCAGCGTGCCGCAGCCGGCGTAGACGACGTCGACCTCCACCCCCTCACGCTGCTGGAACTCGCGGAGAGTCGGCTCCACCGCCTCGCGGTTCACGCCGCCGCAGTCGATGCGCAGCCGGGGCGTGTCCGCCCAGGCGTCGCCGGGAATCGGCTCATAGTGGTGCCGTGCAAACACCGTCCCACCCCGCGTCGGCGCGGCGAGGTAACGGGCCAGCTTCAGCGCCAACGCCGGCCGCGCGGTCGTCGCCGTGACTGCCACGGTGATATCCGCCCGGCTTGCCGCCAATTCCGGCAGCTCGACCACCTGCAGCCCGAACTGGCGCGCGACTGAGTCCCACACGAACGCCGCCTGCGTGCCTGGGTTTTCCTTCACCGCCAGCGCGGCCTCGGTCACGGTCGGGAACGAGGCCGCCTTGGCCGCGTCCACCGCCGCCCAATGGCCGGAGCGCTCGAGCATTTTTTTTGTCTTTTTGCCGACACCGGCCAGCGGGTCGCAGAGGACAAACGAAAGGTTCTGCGCCAGCACCTCGCCGGAATCGGCCGGGGCAAGGCCGCTGCCCGGCTTGACGCCGAGCACCACCTGCCACGTGGCCACCCGCAGCGACTCGGCGGTGAGCCCGTCGGCGCGCGCGCTCTCTGCGTAGACGTGGTCCGCCGGGATGTAGACATCGGCCCGCGACACCCCGCCCTCCTTGTCGAGCTTGAGCTTGTTCGCCAGCACGCCGCTGCTGGCGTACTCGAGCGACACCGTGACGCCGGTTTCCTGCTCGAACTTCCCGGCCGCCTCCTCGACCGCCTTCTTGACACCGGTTGCGCAGTAGACGACCAGCGACTGCCCGCCGCCGCCGGGGTCGCGGTTGAGAAAAAAAACCAGGCCAGCCACCACGCCGAGAGTCAGCACCAGCCATCCCACGCTGCCCCGGCCGCCGCGGCCATATTGGTACTCCGTATTGCCCATCAACCTCTGTTAGCGGCGGCAGACCATGCCGCCAGCCGCACCGGGAAACAAGTTCGCAATAAGGCTTGCCCGCCTCCCGCGCCCGGCGAACATTTGCCCCATGCCAAGCCAAGCGGGCATCCCACTCCTCCAGATTGACGCCTTTGCCGCCGAGCCGTTCACCGGCAACCCAGCCGCCGTCTGCCTGCCCGCCACCGAGCCGCCAGCCGGCTGGATGCAGCTGGTTGCCGCCGAGATGAACCTGTCCGAGACGGCGTTCGCCTGGCCCAGCGGCGACGGCTTCGGGCTGCGGTGGTTCACGCCGCTCGCCGAGGTCGACCTGTGCGGCCACGCCACCCTCGCCACCGCCCACGCGCTGTGGGAGACCGGCCGCTTGGCCAAGGGCGACCCGGCGGTGTTCCAAACCCGGAGCGGCCGGTTGAGCGCCCGCCAGGACGGGGCGATCATCGAGCTGGACTTCCCCGCCGAACCGGCCACGCCATGCGAGCCGCCCGGCGGCTTGGCCAAGGCGCTTGGCGCGGAGCTGCTGTGGTGCGGCCAAAACCGGTTCGACTACCTCGTGCAGGTTGCCGACGAGCCGGCCGTACTCGGCCTCGAGCCGGATCTCGAGTACTTGGCCAAGCTCGACACGCGCGGCGTGATCGTCACCGCCATGGCCAGGCGTGAGAACGCGGCCGACTTCGTCTCACGCTTCTTCTGCCCCGCGCTCGGCATCGACGAGGACCCAGTCACCGGGTCGGCGCACTGCGCCCTGGCGCCGTTCTGGGCGGAGTGCCTTGGCCAAGAGACGTTCGTCGGCTTTCAGGCCTCCGAGCGCGGCGGCTGGGTGCAATGCACCCTCAACGGGGAACGGGTGCGGCTCGGTGGCAAGGCCGTGACCGTTCTCTCCGGCGCAATGCC
>CAYWMH010000287.1:0-3256 GCA_964459315.1 uncultured Verrucomicrobiota bacterium | reverse complement strand
AAGCGCTTGGCCAAGCCGGGCGCGGTGACGCGGTCGATCTTGTTGAACACCATCAGCATCGGCTTGTCGGCCACGCCAAGTTCGTCGAGCACCACGTTCACCGCCTCGATCTGTTCCTCCGCCTGCGGCGAACTGATATCCACGACATGCAGCAGCAGGTCGGCCTCGATGACCTCCTCGAGCGTCGCCTTGAAAGCATCGACCAGGTCGTGCGGCAGCTTGCGGATGAACCCCACCGTGTCGGAGAGCAGCACGTTTTGATTGGTCGGCAAGCGCAGCCGCCGTGTGGTCGGGTCGAGGGTGGCGAACAGCTTGTCCTCGGAGAGCGTCGAGGCGCCGGTGATGGCGTTGAAAAGCGTCGACTTGCCGGCGTTGGTGTAGCCGACCAGCGAGCCTAGCGGCCACTGGTTTCGCTTGCGGCCGGTGCGCTGGACGGTGCGATGGCGCATGACCATCTCGAGGTCGCGCTGAATCTTGTCGATCCGCTCGCGCACCTTGCGACGATCCACCTCGAGCTGGCTCTCGCCCTCGCCGCCGCGCATGCCAATGCCGCCCTTCTGCCGCGACAGGTGCGTCCAGAAGCGCGTCAGCCTCGGCAGCAGGTGGTTCAACTGCGCCAGCTCCACCTGCAGCTTGCCTTCACGCGTGCGGGCGCGCTGGGAGAAGATGTCGAGAATCAGCGCTGTGCGGTCGAGAATCTTGCACTCGAAAACCTTCTCGAGGTTGCGGCCCTGCGCCGGGGTGAGTTCCTCGTCGAACACTACCGTGTCCACCCCTTCCTCCGAACATTGATCGGCGAACTCTCGAGCCTTGCCGGGGCCGATGAACGTCGCGGCGTTCACCCGGTCGAGCCGCTGCGTGCCGCGCCCGGTTACCTCCCCGCCGGCCGTGCCGACCAGTTCCTCCAGTTCATCCAGCGACTCGTCGATGCGCCATGCGTCGTGGCCCTTGAGTTGTACGCCGACGATGAAGACCCGCTCGGTCTCCCTGTTGATGATATCGACCAGCCCCTTCACGATTACTGGCTCGCCAACTGGACCACCCGGATGACGTCGCCCGAGCGGAGCTTCGATCCGCCCAGCTTGGCCAATTGCTGCCAGCCGATCTTGAGAATTTTCTCCGGCCGGATGATTTCAAAAATCTTGAGCCGAGGATCCAGCTTGGCCAAGGAAAGCGCCGCGTTCAGGCTCATGCCGTCGACAAACGGGATGGAGGAGACCACCCCGGTGGCGGCGTCAACGAAGGTCACCGCGCCGGCCTTGGCCAAGTCGAGCAGCGCGCGGCCGGATGCCTTTCCCACGGACACCGCCACATCGCCACCGGCCTTGATCGTGGCCACGGCGACCTTGCCGGTGGCCTTGCCGGCGGCCTTCACCGTGCCGGTGGCAAGCGACGTGACGCCCTTGGTCGTTTTCCGGGCGATCATCCCGCAACCGGCAGCCAACGATACGCAAGCCAACAGGGCGGCGACGGAAAACAATCGGCCTCCTTGGCCAAGGGGCATACGCAACATCACTCGCCGCAACGTAACAGGAACGACCGTGGCATCAAGGGCGGTTTCGCTTGGCCAAGCCGGCTTGCAACACCGCCAGCAAGTCCAATACATCATCGCGACCGAAACGGTTGAGCAGGCCGGCCGGCATCGGCGAGAAGCGGGAGTCGTTCCGGCTGGCGATGGCGCGGCGCTGGACTTCGCGCGTGAGGCTCGGTTGATACGGGTTGGGCGCGACGAGCAGCGACTTGGCCCGCTCCGCGACGAGTCGACCCTCAATCAACTCGCCCTCCCGGGTGGTGATGGCCACGTTGCGGTATTTGTCGTCGATCACCCTCGACGGCTCGAGGATCGACTCGAGCATCGCCCGGGCATCGAACCGCGCCCCAACCACCGTCAAATCCGGCCCGAGGAACAACCCCTCGTCGCCGAAACGGTGGCACGCCAAACAGGCCGCCGCCTTGAGCACCCGCCGACCGTTGACCAGATCGCGGTTGGCCAAGCCAGCCCCGAGGTCGGCAAAGTCCGCCATGGTCCACTCCTTCACCACCTCGCGATTGGCTAAGGCGTCCGTCTCGGGCGATGCCGGCTTCGCCTCCGGTTCGAAAATCGCCGCGTACTGTTCCCGATCACCCGGCGGCCCCTTGGCCAAGGCGTCCGCCACGATATGTTTGTACGACATCTGAAGCTGGGGGACGCCTCCCGATTCCATGAATTTTTTAAGCCAGGCGAAGTAGGCACGCCGATGGGCTGGCGTCCATCCTTCAGCAATGTGCCTCATGTGGAAGAGGTAAAACAGTCGCTCCTCGGGCGACTCCGCATCGACAACGTAGTTGAGCAGGCCGGGAATGATCCCCGGTGTCTCGAGATAAATCAGCAGACGCGAAACCTCCATCCGCAACTCCGGCGCGTCCTCCGCGGCAGCGACGATTTTTTGGACAACCGCTTCGCGGTGGTCCGCCTGGCCGTCGCCCATTCGCGTGAAGCCAAGCTGATACGCCCGCAACGCCACTAACTGCCATTGCGCCGCCAAGCCCTCCCATGGCAGGTCGTTGAGCCGCGCAAAAAGCTGCGACTGCACCCCGGCCTCTCCCACCCTCGCCAGTGCCAGCAACGCCGTGAGCGCCTTTCGCGTGTCCGACTCGGTGAGCGCCGGGAGTTTCCACTGCCCAAGTGCCTGGTTCTCGAGCGCCACCCGTGCGGCGTGCCGAATCCACGGGTCATCGCTGCCGAGGTGCTCCCAACCCAGGCCGATGCCCTCGATCGATCGATCGCTGTGATACCGCTCGAGTTGCCGCCGCAACGCGCGCGCCCGCTTGCTCCCGCCGTCCGCCGCTTGGCCAAGCCGCGGCTTGTCGCTGCCGGTGTACCGCACGCGGTAAAGGCCGGACTGCGTGCGGCGGCCGCCCGTCACGAAATACATCGCGCCGTCCGGCCCGAAATCCATCCCGGTGACGTTGAGCGGCCGGCCGGTGACAAACTCCTCCGCCTGGCCGCGATAACTGGCCCCCTCCGGCGTGAGGTGAACGGCGATGATTTTGCCGTAGGCCCAGTCGAGGATGAACAGCGCGTCACGGTACGGTAGCGGGAAGTGGCTACCGGTGCCGAACGCGACCGCGGTCGGCGAGCCAAGGCCGATGTCGCCATTGCTCGGGAGGCTGTCCGGAAAGTAGGCCGGCCATTTGTCGGTGCCCTGCCGCCAGCCGTATTCGCCGCCGGAGACGACATGGTTGACGCGCGTCGGCCGATACCACGGCGTGCCGT
>CAYWMH010000286.1:0-3261 GCA_964459315.1 uncultured Verrucomicrobiota bacterium | reverse complement strand
GCCGGTCAGATCGGTTATGCCCTGTTGTTCCGGATCGCCTCCGGCCAGATGTTCGGCCCCAGCCAGCCGGTGATTCTTCATTTGATCGAGATCGAGCCGGCACTGCCCGCCCTCGAGGGCGTCTGCATGGAACTGGACGATTGCGCCTTCCCGCTGCTCAAGGGCACCGTGGCCACGGCCGACCTCGACGCCGGGTTCAACGGCGTCAACTGGGCGCTACTCGTCGGCAGCGTTCCCCGCAAGCAGGGCATGGAACGCGGCGACCTACTCGGTATCAACGGCAAGATTTTCACCGGCCAAGGGCAGGCGATCCAAAACAACGGTGCCAGCGATGTTCGCACGTTGGTCGTCGGCAACCCGTGCAACACCAACTGCCTCATCGCCATGAACAACGCGCCGGATGTGCCGCGTGATCGGTGGTTCGCCATGACGCGCCTCGACGAGAACCGCGCCAAGACGCAGCTCGCGCAGAAGGCCGGCGTCGACGTGACTGCGGTATCCAACATGGCCGTCTGGGGCAACCACTCCGCCACGCAGTATCCCGATTTCACCAACGCCAGGATAAATGGTCATGCCGCTGCGGACGCGATCGGCGACCGTGACTGGCTCGAGGGCGATTTCATCAAGACCGTGCAGCAGCGCGGCGCGGCGATCATCAAGGCCCGTGGCGCCTCAAGCGCGGCAAGCGCGGCCAACGCCGTGGTCGATTCGGTCGGCTCCATCATCAACCCGACTGCCGGCGGCGATTACCACAGCGTCTGCCTCTGCTCCGACGGCAGTTACGGCGTCGATGAAGGGCTGATCTCCTCCTTCCCGGTTCGCAACGTAGCCGGGCAGTTTGACATCGTACAGGGCGTCCAACTCGATGGCTTCAGCCAAGGCAAACTCGACGCCACGGTAAATGAACTGAAGGAGGAGCGGGACATGGTCAGCGACCTCCTCCCGGGTTGATCCATGGTTGATCAACCGGAATCCCCACTCAGCGCGTACATCGACCACACCCTCCTGCGCCCCAATGCCACCGCCGGGGACATCGAAAAACTTTGCTCCGAAGCCATTGATCACCAATTATTTGCGGTATGCGTCAACGGCTGCTGGGTGCAACATGCCTGGAACTATCTGGCCGATTCGGATGTGACCATCGCCACCGTGGTCGGCTTTCCGTTTGGCGCAAGCGATTCTGACTCAAAGCGTTATGAAACCGAGGCGGCCGTGGACAATGGCGCCCACGAGATTGACATGGTAATGAACCTCGGTCGGTTCATTGATGGCGATCACCGGTACATCGTCCGCGAAATCCGGGATGTCATCGAGGCGGCGGACGATCGGCGGTTGAAGGTCATCATCGAAACCGGCCATTTCAGCCATGAACAAATCGCTACGGCCTGCCGATTGGCGGTCGAAGCCGAGGCGCACTTCGTCAAGACAAGCACCGGCTTCGGGCCCGGAGGGGCGACGGTCGAGCATGTCCGGCTCATGCGGGAGACTGTGAACCAACGGGCCGGCGTGAAGGCATCCGGCGGCATCCGCGACCGAGAAACCGCGCTCGCGATGATCGAGGCCGGGGCCACCCGCATCGGAACCTCATCCGGCGTGACCATTGCCGGAGGTTGATTGTCACGGTTATCCACGCGAATCACCCCGCAAACTCCCCGGCCATTCACCGTGTATTCACAGCCGCCGGGGTAATGTGAATAAAAAAAGAGCACTGTGAACATATTTCACTTGGAAAGGCTCCAGCCATGGACTATGTTCGTTTGGTTGACGTAACCGGATTTGTGAAGAGAATCGTTTACACTTTTGTTTCGGCCTGCAGCCGTTTGTTTTCCACCCGGCGCCCGCCTCTGTCCTCCTCGCGCCTGATGAGCATGTACCTGAGTCAGGCCAACAGCAAAACAATCTACACGCCCCGGTTTCAGGAGACTCGCACCCGCCGCAACGGCAAATACGGTCACGTCCGCACCCACTGACCCGCCCGCTTGGCCAAGCGGCCGGTTCGTCGGCTCACTTCCGAGTAAAATCCCACACTAGGTTGGCTCCCGCATCCTGCCGTAAGATAGACGCGGCTGACTGCGTGTCCACGCGGCCATCGGCCATCACGAGGTTGCTCCGGCCCGTGTCATCGCCGTTGGCCCCGTGCCGCGCCAGCACCGGCTTGAGTTGACTGGGCTGTTTGCCTCTCATCTCCGCGACGAGATCGCGATCGGAGACCAACGGCGTGGAGCGCCGGGAATCGAACCGGTTCTGTTTGCCGTTCCTCGGGCTGAAGACGTATCCACGATACTTCTTTTCCCTTGGCCCGCTTGGCGTGTCGGCGAACAACACGGCGAGGCTTGGCTCCGGCACGGACACCAGTTTCGGCTTGCTCGTCGCGCCCTCCACCCCTCGCGGGTCGTATGACATCGACCCGTTGTACCCGATCGGGTGCCAACTGCGGTTGGCCCAATCCCCGCCAAACCGAGCCCCGGGCGCAGACGGGCATAGAAACACCTCACGGCTACCGAGGAACCGTTCCAGTGCCGTCACCCAGATGCGATTCGGCGACAGTTCCGGCTGGGCAAAGTTCGTAGCGATCGGGAGTGCGCCGTCGAGTTCGTCGGCGTGCATCATGACGCCCATGCCGATCTGCCGCATGTTGGACGCGCACTGGATCGATTTCGACTTCGCCTTGGCCTTGCCCAGGACCGGCAGAAGCATGCCCGCAAGCAACGCGATGATGGCGATCACCACCAACAACTCGATCAGCGTAAACGCCCTGTAGCCGAGCGGTTTCATCGCTTGGCCAAGCACAACGAGCGCACGCTGATGTCCCTTTCCATTTCCGACCCAATCCCGCCCAGCGCGGCGCGCAGCAACCGTGACACCGTGCGCGCCGGGGGAAGCGCCTTGTCACCCAGCACCATCACCCGGTTGTAGAAGTTCTCAAATAAAATCTGGACGCCGAACGCGAACGGTTCACAGACCTTGTCCATCATCCCCGACCACGATTGATTGTCCGGTGGCAGCAGGTTGAACACGGCAAGCCCCCCCGGTTTCAGTCTCGAGCGGATCAACGCCGGCAGCGTGTCGACGGAGACATCCGGCTTGAACACATCACCATCCCGGCCGACGGAAAGATCCTCCACCAACAGGTCGAACTGCTCACGCTCCGAGCGCAGCCACCCGGCCGCGTCCGCCTGAACGAATCGCACCTGCCCTTTCCATCCCGAGCTGAGTTCGCAAAAAAGCTCGTAGCCCGCGCGGTCCAGGTCCACGCCGCTG
>CAYWMH010000285.1:0-3268 GCA_964459315.1 uncultured Verrucomicrobiota bacterium | reverse complement strand
TCGACCCGCTGGACCTCGTCGAGTGGCTCGAGGATCAGGGCTACGAGCCGGAGGCATTGGTTGGCCAAAAGGGGGAGCTGGCCCTGCGCGGCGGCATCCTCGACGTCTTCCCGTTGGCCAGCCCGTGGCCGGTCCGGTTCGAGTTTTTTGGCGACGAGATCGAGTCGCTGCGCACGTTCGATCCCCAGACGCAGTTGGCCAAAGAGAAGATCGAGCAAACCACGATCTCGCCCGGCGGCGAGCTGGGCCTTCTCAAGCAGCAGCTCGACGCCGACGCCGGCTTCGTCCCCGGCCGGCTGGGCGACTACCTCGGCGACGAGCCGCTTTGCCTGCTTCTCGAGCCGGATGAGATCGCGGGGCGCGTGGCCGACACGCTCGCGCAGGTGCCAGACGGCGACCGGTTTCACGACGGCTGGGAAACGGCGCTTGGCCAAGCGCGCGAACGCGGCACGATTGTCGAGGTTCGCGAGGTCGGCGATGGGGATGACGCCCCGCTGTTCGAGTCGCTCGACGCCTACCGGCCGCTTGGCCCGGCGTCCGGCGATCCGCAGGTGGCCGACGCACAGCGGCGGGAGTTCTTTAACCAACTGCACCGCTGGCTGCGCGGCGGCTACTCGGTCTGGACAGTCTGCGGCACAAAGGGCGAACTGCAGCGGTTCGACGAGTTGTGGGCCGAGTACGGCTTGGCCAAGTGCGGGGACAAGCCGGTTACGATGCCCGGCAGCGTGGCGCGAGGGTTTCTCGTCGAGTCGGCCAAGCTGGTCGTCGTCACCGACGCGGAAATTTTCGGGCGCACCCGCACGCAGCAGCCGCGCCGGCTCAAGTCGCCCCACGCGGCGGCGACGCGCTCGGCGCTGGAGATCGATTTCACCGACCTGAGCCCGGGCGATTATGTCGTGCATCTGCAGCACGGCATCGGGCGCTATCTTGGACTCAAGGTGCTGCCGGTCACGACGGACGACGGCAAAAACGGGGGCGGCGGCGAGGAGTGCCTCGTGATTGAGTACGGTACGCGCGACCCGGAGCAGGAGCCGCCCAAGCTGTATGTGCCGGTGTCGGAGGCACACCTGGTCAGCAAATACGTCGGCACCGGCAAAGCGCGGCCGCCGCTGAGTCTCCTCGGCGGCAAACGGTGGGCCAAGGCCAAGGCCGACGCCGAGCGGGCGGTCGAGGATCTCGCCGCCGACCTGCTCAAGCTGCAGGCGTCACGCGAGGCCCAGCCGGGGCACGCGTTCGGCGACGACACGCCTTGGCAGCGGGAATTCGAGGGGTCGTTTCCGTTCGAGGAGACGCCGGACCAATGGTCGGCGATCGAGGCGACCAAGGAGGACATGCAACGGGCCAAGCCGATGGATCGGCTCGTCTGCGGCGACGTCGGCTTCGGCAAAACGGAAGTGGCGATCCGCGCTGCGTTCAAGGCGGTGATGGACGGCAAACAGGTCGCCGTGCTGGTGCCGACCACCGTGCTGGCCCAGCAACATTACAACACATTCGTCGAGCGGATGGCGCAGTTCCCCGTGTCGGTTGAGCTGCTGTCTCGGTTCCGCTCGAAAAAGGAAGCCGACGCCGTGGCCGACGCGCTGGCGGCCGGCTCGGTGGATGTGGTCATCGGCACGCACAAGCTCATCCAGCCGAGTCTCCGGTTCCGCGACCTCGGGCTGGTGGTCATCGACGAGGAGCAGCGGTTCGGCGGGCGGCACAAGGAGCGACTCAAGATGCTGCGGCAGACGGTGGATGTGTTGACGCTGACCGCGACACCGATCCCGCGCACGCTGCACATGGCGCTCACCGGGGCGCGCGACATGAGCACCATCGAGACGCCGCCTCAGGATCGACTGCCGATCGAGACCACCGTGATCGAGTTCGACGAAAAAACCGTGCGCGACGCCATCCAGCGCGAGCTCAACCGGGGCGGGCAGGTGTTCTTTTTGCACAACCGCGTGACCACGATCGAGACGATGGCCGATCGCCTCCGCAAGCTCATCCCGAAGGCGCGGCTCATCGTCGGCCACGGCCAGATGGCCAGCGGCACGCTCGAGAAGGTGATGACCCGGTTCGTCAACGGCGACGCCGACATCCTGCTCTCGACGACCATCATCGAGAGCGGCGTCGACATCCCGAACGCCAACACGATCATCGTCGACCGCGCCGACCGGTTCGGCCTGAGCGAGCTGTACCAATTGCGCGGGCGTGTCGGCCGCTACAAGCACCAGGCGTACGCCTATTTGATCCTCCCGCGCCACGCCGCGCTGCTGGCCGACGCCCGCAAGCGCATCAGCGCGCTCAAGCAGTATTCGAAGCTCGGCAGCGGTTTCAAGATCGCCATGCGCGACCTCGAGATCCGAGGTGCGGGCAACCTGCTCGGCGCGCAGCAGAGCGGCCACATCACCGCTGTTGGCTTCGAGTTGTACTGCCAGTTGCTCAAGCAAAGCGTTAAGCGGCTCAAGGGCGAGGCGGTCGGCCGCCGAGTCGAGGTGCGCGTAACGCTCGACTTCCTCGCGATGAATCCCGGCGAGGAAAAGCGCGCCGAACGGGCACCACGCAAGGCCGCCCCGCCCCAGTTCGAGGTGACCGTGCCACGCGAGGTCGTCCACGAAGTGGAGGAGGAAGAGGAGACGCCGACCGAGACCGCCGATGAGGCGAGGGACATCGGTCGCGTACCCGCCTATTTGCCGTTCAACCACATCCCGGAGATGCGGCAGCGGATCATCCTTTACCGCAAATTGGCCGGGCTGTCGGACGCGACCGAGCTGGCGGCGCTCCGGGAGGAGATTCGTGACCGGTTCGGCCCCATCCCCAAGCCGGTGGAACGGCTGCTGCGTGTCGCGGAGTTGAAGGTGATGGCCGCCGCGAAGAGCGTCACCGGCGTCGAGGCCAAGGGCGACAAGATCATGCTGACCCGCAACGGCAAACTGATCACGCTGGGCGGGAAATTCCCGCGTTTCGCCAAGCGCTCCCCCGACGGCCGGCTGGGGGAGTTGCGAACACTGCTCAAGGCGCTGTGACGCGCCCCGCTTGGCCAAGCGCTTGGCCTAGACCTTCCAGATCATATCGGCGACGGTTTTGCCGGCCGGGATGAACGGGAGCACGTGCTCGGTGTACGGCACGACAACGTCGAGCACATACGGCTGGTCTGAATCGAGCATCCGCTGCAGCGCCGCCCGGAGATCACGCTTGTACATCACCCGCTCGGCCGGCACGTCGAAACCCTTGGCCATCGCGATGTAGTCGGGATAAATCTGCTTCATGTCGTCCGGGACGCCGAGGT
>CAYWMH010000284.1:0-3290 GCA_964459315.1 uncultured Verrucomicrobiota bacterium | reverse complement strand
GCAGCTTGGCCCCAGCCGGCTCGCGCCGGGTCAACTCGGCCTCGAGGTTCATGTGGACGTCCTCCAGCGACGCGTCCCACTCGAACCGCCCGGCCTCGATGTCGTCCCCGATCGCCTCGAGCACGCGAACGATGCGCTTGGCCTCGGCCTTGGTCAGCACGCCAATGCCGCCCAGCATAGTGGCATGGGCAATCGAGCCGACGAGGTCGTGCCTCCACAACCGCTTGTCGAATGAGACCGACTCGGTGAACTGGGCCGCGTCCCGCCCCGGCCCGCTCCCGAACCGGCCGCTCCGCGACACTGGTGATGATTTTTTCATCCGGCAGGAGGTTTTACGGTAGGCCAGTGGGCATTCCAACAAAAACCCAGCCGCGCTTGGCCAAGGGAAACCTTTGACGCGCCAGCGGGCATGCCGTAGCGTCCCCCGCCTTTGTTGAAGGATGATGTTGAGTTTTCTGGGTAAATTTTTTCCGAGTAAAAACGAGCGGCTGGTAAGGAAGCTGACCGCCCGCGTGGCAGAGATCAATCAGCGGGAGGAGGCGCTGCAGGCCGGCACGGCGGATGTCCTGCGCCAAAAGACGGAGGAGTGGAAGGAGCGGCTCTCGGCCATCGAGGATGAAGAGGAACTGAAGCACGAGTTGGCCGCCATCCTGCCTGAGGCGTTCGCGGTTGTGAAGAACGCCTGCCGCAGGCTTTACGGCAGCCACATCGAGGTGCGCGGTCATCAACTGCCGTGGGAGATGATCCCATACGACGTGCAACTTGTCGGCGGCATGGCGTTGCATGAAGGCAACATCGCGGAGATGGCCACCGGCGAGGGCAAGACACTCGTCGCCACGCTGCCGGTTTACCTCAACGCTCTTTCCGGGCGCGGCGTTCACGTCGTGACTGTGAACGACTACCTCGCCCAGCGCGACAGCGAGTGGATGGGGGCGATCTACAAATACCTCGGCTTGAGCGTCGGCTGCATCGTGCACGACATGAACCCGACCCAGCGCCGGGAGCAGTACAACTGCGACATCACCTACGGCACCAACAATGAGTTTGGCTTCGACTATCTGCGCGACAACGGCATGGCCAGCCGCAGCGAGGACCAGGTGCAGCGCGACTATTACTTTGCGATTGTGGACGAGGTGGACTCGATCCTCATCGACGAGGCCCGGACGCCGCTCATCATCAGCGGCCCGGCCGCAGCCAGCCTCGACAAGGAATACCGCAAGGCCAACCCGAAGATCAAAAGCCTCGTGCAGGCCCAGCACAAACTCGTCGCCGGCTACCTGATCGAGGCCGAGAAACTGAGCAAGCAACTTCAGTCGGAGACCCCACCCGAAAACGCCGACGAGCTGGGCCAGGAACTGGGATTGCTGCTGTACAAGGCGCGGCTTGGCCAGCCGAAAAGCGAGCGCCTGCTCCGCCTGATGGAGGAGCCGCAGAACCAAAAACTCATCGACAAGGCCGAACTCTCCCTGCACGCCGACCAGTCCAAGAAGGCGCTATACGCGCAGAAAGAGGAACTTTACTTCGGCATGGAGGAAAAGAGCCACGATGCCGACCTCACCGAGAAGGGTCGCACCTTCCTTAACCCGAACGATTCAGAAGCGTTCATGCTGCCGGATCTCTCCGTTGAGCAACACGACATCGACAACGACGAGAGCCTAGACGCCCAGAGGCGGCTGGCGGCCAAGACCAAGTTGCAGGACGAGTTCAAGAGCAAGGCCGAAACCATCCACATCACCGGGCAACTGCTCAAGGCGTACAGCCTCTATATCAAAGACGTCGCTTACGTCGTGCAGGAAAACAAGGTTATCATCGTGGACGAACACACCGGCCGCGCCATGCCAGGCCGGCGCTGGAGTGACGGACTGCACCAGGCCGTCGAGGCCAAGGAGGGCGTCACCATCGAGCAGGAAACCCAGACGCTGGCCACCATCACGATCCAAAATTATTTCCGTCTTTACACCAAGCTGGCGGGCATGACCGGCACCGCCGCCACCGAGGCGCAGGAGTTTTTCGACATCTACAAGCTGGGCGTCCTCACCATCCCCACCCATGAGCCGTGCATCCGCGAGGACGCCAATGACTCCATCTTCAAATCGCGCCGTGAGAAGTACAACGCCGTGCTCGACGAGATCAAGGAGATCCACCGACAGGGCCGCCCGATGCTCGTCGGCACCGTGTCGGTTGAGGTCAGCGAGCTGATCTCCCGGATGCTCAAGAAAAACGGTATCATCCACAGTGTACTCAACGCCAAATACCACGAGCAGGAGGCGGAGATCGTTGCACGCGCCGGGCAGAAGGGCTCGGTGACCATCGCCACCAACATGGCCGGCCGCGGCACCGACATCAAGCTTGGCGAAGGCGTCGAGGCGATCGGCGGGCTGCACGTCGTCGCCACCGAGCGGCACGAGTCTCGCCGCATCGACCGTCAGTTGCGCGGCCGTTGCGCCCGGCAGGGTGACAAAGGTTCCACCCACTTTTTTCTCTCGCTCGAGGACGACCTGCTCCGGCTGTTCGCCAGCGGCAACAAGCTTTTTTCCTATGTCGAGAAAGGCATGGAGGAGGGCGAGCCGCTTGAGAGCCGGATGCTCAACCCAGCCATCCAGAAGGCACAGCAAAACGTCGAGAAACACCATTTCCAGATCCGCAAGCGCACGCTCGAGTATGACGACGTGATGAACAAGCAGCGCGCGGAAATCTACGGCTTCCGCAACGACGTCATGCACACCGACCAGGTGCAGGAGAAGCTGATCGACATCATGGACGAGGTCATCGCCAACAAGGTGCAGGAATTCTGCGACCCCGAGCTCGAGCCGGTGAACTGGAATTTTCAGGCTCTCTCGGACTGGGCCAATCTCACCTTCCCCGTTGGCGTCTCCGTCGACTCGCTGGCCGGGCTCGTCGAGGCCAATGCCCAGGCCAAGACCAACGACGACCGGGAGTTGACACCCCATCAACAGCTCCTGTTCGACGATATCTCCGCCAAGGCCAAGGAAGCGTACCAGCTCAAGATCAGCTTCGAGGAATCCGATGCGCTCACCTCCGTGGAGCGCTTCACCATCCTCAACTCCATCGACCGCCTCTGGCAGGAGCACCTATACGAGATGGACAGCCTGCGCTACAGCATCGGCCTGCGCGCCTACGCCCAGCGCGATCCCATCCTCGAGTACAAGGCGGAGGGGTACCACATGTTCCAGGAACTGCAGGTCAACATCTGGACCGAGATCTGCCAGAACATTTTCCGCAGCGCCTCCAGCGTCGATGCCTTCCAGAGCTTCCTGCGCAACCTCCCG
>CAYWMH010000283.1:2437-3294 GCA_964459315.1 uncultured Verrucomicrobiota bacterium | reverse complement strand
GTCCTGGCCCAGGCCGCGCCGAGAACAGGCTCGACCGGCGGCGGCGGCACGTTGCGCCGCACCGGCTGCCAATCCCAATGCCCGGCCTTACGATTGGCAATGTCTCACTCTTCCTTGTCGCTGATCTCGGCGGATTTCCCGTCGCGGGGATCGGGCGCGCCCATCGCAATCCATTGGGTCATTTTCTCTATCGCGGCGGCCGATAGCTTGTTCTTGGGCGGCATCTGCAGGTCGCCGTTCTCGTAGGATACCGCCTGAATGATCAGGCTGGCCTTGGGGTCGCCGGGGACGATTGCCGGGCCGGAGTCGCCGCCCCTGTGGAGACCGTCGCGGGTATCGAGCAGCAGTTCGCCCTTGGCCTTGCCGGCCTCCGCGCTGTGGCACTTGTAGCAGTTTTGCGCGAGCAACGGCCGGATGTGGTTCTCGAAAAACTCGACCCCCTCCGGCCCGGCCGCGGTCGCCCCGCTTGGCCAAGCGGCCCACGCCAAGCCAAGTGCGGCCGCCCCACGGCAAATTTTACTAAAACAACGCATCATCGAAGGAAGCGAGACTATAAAAACAGGGCGCTTATTCAAGCCAACACCGGGCCAACCGCAGGAAATCCGGTTCGCCGCCCGTGGCCTCACGGAAAAGCATGACGGCGCTGCTGCGGATCCCAGTTCTCGATGTACTCGCCGGTATTGTCGCGCTTGGGATTGATCGTCCGGTCCGGGTCGTCGTACGACTGCACATGGCCGTCTGCGAACACCACCGGCGCCGAGTTGCTGTGCCGCTCGCTAGCCACTCCTTCGTTGGCGCGGTTGATGAACGGCCACCACATCGTCAACGACCAGTGACCGCCATCCTTCTGCTCCGAG
>CAYWMH010000283.1:0-2427 GCA_964459315.1 uncultured Verrucomicrobiota bacterium | reverse complement strand
AGGTTGATGCACTCGACCGGGCTTCGCACCGAACTGAGCTTCACCTCGTAACCGCTTGGTAGGTTGCCGCTCTTCTCCCCCTGCCGCCCCGGCATCTGCCCGAGAAAATAGGAGTTCTGCCCGTACCCGATGCTGTGCGCGTCGAACCGCCACTTGTCATGCTCCTTGGACTGGTTCTTGAATTTGCCGTGTCGCAGATCGGGGCAGCGGTACGCCTGGTCGGACGGCGCGTAGCCGTAAATGAGGGTGAACCAGGTTTCCTCCCGCGCAAACGACATCCCCTTGTTCAGTTCAACCAAGCGCTGGAAACCCTTGCTCGGGGGACGGGAGACGGCACGACGGTGGTACGGGAAAATGTCGTCGTTGTCGTCCATGTACATCGAGTTGGCCAAGCCAAGCTGGCGCAGGTGACTGCTGCACTTTGTCCGGAGAGCGATCGTCTTGCTCTTGGCCAAGGCCGGCAGGAGCAGCGCAGCCAGGATGGCGATGATGGCGATCACGACCAGCAACTCGATCAGCGTGAAACCGCGCCGGCCTTCGGTCTTGATGGCGAAGTAATTGTTCATTTTTCCTCACACATTGCCCCACAATGGGGTGATTTTCTTGAACGTCTGCCGTTAATCTAAACAAAAAAAGAATTATTTGAAAAACACAATCTGCGCTGTCGGACAAAAAAACTGCCGAGCGTTGCGGGTGTCAAACAAAGCCGAGCGGGGATGCGGTTATCCAATGACACCCGTTTCGCCCATGGTGGAGACGCCCCGGGGCCCTTGGCCAAGCGCTTGGCCAAGCGCGAAAATGCCCGGAACAAGGCAAAAACGCCCATTAAACGCTTGCAATCGTTCAATTGGCCTCTACAGTTCCCGCCCTTTTGTTGAGAGCCGAAATGAGCGCCAACACAACACAACTTCTCCTGCAGGCACAACAGCCCCAGCAGGGGCCGGAGGGATTCATCATTACCATGGTATTGATGATCATCATCTTCTATTTCCTGCTCATTCGGCCCCAGACCAAGCGGGAGAAGGATCGCCGGAAAATGGTGGATGCCCTCAAGTCCGGCGATTCGGTTGTCACGCGCGGCGGCGTGGTCGGCTCCGTACAGTCGGTCAAGGACACTACCGTCTCGATCCGGTCGCTGGAAAGCAAGTTTGAGGTGGAGAAACACGCCATCGCGCGCGTGATCGCCGACAAGTCAGATTTGAAGGACAAAAAGTAACCCACAACCGTGAAACGAAACAACATCGCCCGATTCCTATTCCTGGTTCTCATTCTCGCCTGGGCGGGAACTGAAATGTGGCCGCTCCAGGACGAGTCCGGAAAACTGATCGAGCAATTCGGGAAGGCCACGAACAAGGACGCGGCATTCGAACAGGCATATGATGAGGCCAAGGCGGCCCATGACTCCGATGACGAAAACAGCAACGAGTTTGGCATTCTGCAGAAGGCAGTGAACGACGCCGGCTTGGTGCTGAGCAATTACACCTGGGCTGCCAAGTTGAAGCTTCGCGGCCAGGTACCCAGCAACCGCAATGTACTGCAAACGCTCCAAAAAGAGGTGGCCGGGCAGATTCAGCTTGGCCTCGACCTGAAGGGCGGCTCGTCGTTCCTCGTGGAAATGCAGTTGAACTCCACCAACGCGCTGGAGCAACAGGGCGCCCTCTCCCAAGCCGTGGAGGTGCTGCGCCGGCGGGTGGACACCATCGGCGTGGCAGAGCCGGAAATCCGGACGATGGGCGACAATAAAATCATGGTCCAACTGCCCGGCCTGTCCGAGGCCAACCAGGCGGAAGCCAAAAAACTGGTGACCGAGGCGGCATTCCTGGAGTTCGCCCTGGTACACAAAGACTCCGACCGGCTGATCGCCAACGGCATCATCCCGGACGGCTACCGGAAATACACCCAGGTGCGGACGGATAGCGACGGCAAGGAGACTGCCGAGGAATTGCTGATCCAGGTGGACAAGGATCAACCGGACAAGGCCTGGAACCAATACGGCCTGAAGGGGGAACACATCAAAAATGCCTCCCCCTCGCGCGACCCACTCACGCAGGCGCCGATGATCCTGTTCACCTTCAACAGCGAGGGAGCCAAGGCCATGGGCCAGTTGAGCGGCAACAACATCCGCGAACGCATGGCGATCATTCTGGACGGCGAGTTGATGTCCGCGCCGGTGCTGCAGGAACGCATCACCAGCAACGGACAGATCACGGGGGACTTCACCGCCGAGGAGGCGGCCAACATTGCCAACGCACTGGAAAACCCGCTCAAGGCGCCGCTTGAAATTGTGGAGGAGATGAGCGTGGAACCGAGCCTAGGAAAGGACTCGGTGGAGAGCGGCTTCAACGCCGCCCTGTACGGCGTGATCGCCGTAGCGGTGTTCATGCAGCTCTACTACTGGATCTCCGGCCTCGTTGCCAACTTCGCGCT
>CAYWMH010000282.1:0-3312 GCA_964459315.1 uncultured Verrucomicrobiota bacterium | reverse complement strand
CGTCGGCGCTGATGATGCCGCCGCCCACGTAGAGCACCGGCCGCTCGCTCTTCTCGATCAGCCCAACGATCTCGTTGAGTTCCAGTTCGCTGGCCTTCCGGTTGTCGGGATCGAACCCAGCGATGTCGACCTCGGCCGGGAAGAAAACCTGCGCACGAGTCTGCTGGATGTTTTTCGGCACGTCCACGACCACCGGGCCGGGGCGGCCACTGGTGGCGATCTTGAACGCCTCTTTCACCACCGTCGGTATTTCATTGACGTCGGTGACGAGGTAACTGTGCTTCACCACCGGAAGTGTCAGGCCGTAGAAATCGGTCTCTTGAAAACCTCCCTTGCCGATCATCGCCTGCGGCACCTGGCCGGTGACGGCAACCAACGGGATCGAGTCCATGTACGCGTCGGCGATGCCGGTGACGAGGTTGGTCGCACCGGGGCCGCTGGTGGCCATGCAGACACCGGCCTTACCGGTAGCGCGGGCGTACCCCTCGGCCGCGAACACGCCGCCCTGCTCGTGGCGCGGCAGGATGGTGCGAATCTGCTCGGACCGGGTCAGCGCCTGATGGAACTCCATGCTCGCCCCGCCAGGGTAGGCGAAGATCGTGTCGACCCCCTCCTTCTCGAGGGCGCGGACGAGAATCTCGCAGCCGAGCAGGCTCGGCCCGATCTCGCCCTTGGCCTTGTCCGGTGTCCCTGTCTTGGTTTCGGTTGTCTCGTTCATTGGTTGGCTTGGTTTCGCAAAAAAAAACCCACGACCGTTTGGGTCGTGGGCGTCTTGGAAAGTTCAGCTTATCCGCAACAAACCCGACCCCGGCCGAGTACCAGCACGACCAGTCCCATTACGATTGTTGCCACTGCATTTGCCATAACGCGCGCGGTTTGTCTCCCAGTCGCACCCATTCGTCAAGCGGGAAAAGTGCCAAATTTCAGCCCGGCCCGCTTGGCCAAGCGCTCATTCCCCGCCAGATTCGGGTTCGGCGGCGGTTGCTTCGGTCTCCTCCGGCGGTTCCTCCTCCTCCGCCGGTTCGCCCTTGATGCGGGCGAGGATTTTCTCCGCCAGCTCCGGGTTGTCCTGAAGCGCCTGTCGCGAGGCTTCCTTGCCCTGGCCGATCATCTCGCCATCGAACTGCAGCCAGGCACCCTTCTTCTCGATGACGCCCTTGGCCAAGCCGACGGCGATTAGGTCGCCCTCCCAGTTGATGCCCTGCCCGTAGATGATGTCGAATTCCGCCTCCATGAACGGCGGCGCCACCTTGTTCTTCACGATCTTGGTGCGGACATGGTTGCCGATCACGTTGCCGGTGTTGTCCTTGAGTTGCTCGCGCCGCCGAATGTCGATCCGCACGCTGGCGTAAAACTTGAGCGCCTTGCCGCCGGGCGTCGTCTCCGGGCTGCCGAACATCACGCCGACCTTTTCGCGCATCTGGTTGGTGAACAGGCACATCGTCCGGGACTTGCCGAGGATGGCGGCCAGCTTGCGCAGTGCCTGGCTCATCAACCGCGCCTGCATGCCCATCGTCGCCATGCCCATATCGCCCTCCAGTTCCGCCTTCGGCACGAGCGCCGCCACCGAGTCGATCACGATCACGTCCAGCGCGCCGGAGCGGGCCAGCGTCTCACAGATGGTCAACGCCTCCTCGCCGCTGTCCGGCTGGGAGATCAGCAGCTCGTCGAGATTCACGCCCAGCTTGGCCGCGTACGACGGGTCAAGCGCGTGCTCAGCGTCGATGAACGCCGCCGTGCCGCCTGCCTTCTGCGCGTTGGCGACGACGTGCAGCATGACCGTCGTCTTGCCGGAAGACTCAGGCCCGTAAATCTCGATGATGCGCCCGCGCGGCACGCCGCCCACGCCGAGCGCCATGTCGAGGCCAAGCGATCCGGTGGAGATGGCGTCGATCTTCAGGTTTGCCCCCTCGTCGCCAAGCCGCATGATCGAGCCTTCGCCAAAGCTCTTGGTGATCGCGGCGATGGCGGACTCGAGGTCAGCGGTGCGTTTGTCGAGTCCGGCGGATGGAGTCTTGGAGGATGCTTTTGCGGCCATGTTCTGTTTCTCCGATGGGCAGATTGGCTACTCGATCCGTTGAATAAAGTCAATCCTTCCCGCTTGGCCTCCCCTCCGTTACACCTTGGCCAAGCGACATGGGAGCGCACGACTACGAGGTGGCGGTAATCGGCGGCGGCAGCGCCGGCTACGCCACCGCACGGACCACCGCCGCCGCCGGCCGGCGCACGGTCGTCATCGACGGCGGCGGGGAACTGGGCGGGCTGTGCATCCTGCGCGGCTGTATGCCGACCAAGGCTTTGCTGCACGCGGCCGAGGTGCGGCACCAGGCCAGGCGCTCCAGCATCTGGGGGCTCGATCCGGGCGAGGTCGGCTTCGATTTCGGGGCGGTGATGCAGCGCAAGGCGGCGATGGTTGAGGAGTTCGCCAGCTACCGGCGCGGCCAATTGCAGGACGGCCGCTTCGAGTTGATCCGCGCCTTGGCCAGGTTCCGCGACCCGCACACGCTCGAGTTGGACAACGGCCAGACGATCACCGCCGGGCAGATCATGATCGCCTCAGGCTCGCGGGGGGCCGACCTCCCGCTGCCAGGCTTGGCCAAGCTCGGCTGCATGACGAGCGACGACGCCCTGCGGCTCGAGTCGCTGCCGAAGTCGATCGTCGTGCTTGGCGGCGGCGCGGTCGCGGTCGAGTTCGCCCAGTTCTTCGCGCGGTTCGACGTCGCGGTGACCCTGCTCCAGCGCAGCCCGTATATTTTGCGCGCCTTTGACGACGACGTCGCCGGCGCGGTCCAGACCGCCTTCCGCGACGAAGGCATCACCGTCCACACCGGCTGCTCGCTCATCGACGCGCGGCAGGACGACAACGACAAAGTGATCGTCTACGAGCAGGACGGCGCACGGCATGAGGTGCGAGCCGAGGCGGTGTTTCACGGGCTGGGCCGCTCACCGAATACCGGGCCGCTTGCGCTCGACAACGCCGGGGTCGAGACCGAGCGCGGCCGCCAACGGCTCGACGCCATGTTCAAGCAGAACGACCAGCTCAGGCAGCAGGTATCGGCGGTTCCGGCGCGGTAGAAGACTATAATGTATTAGCTACATTTAGTTTTAATATGGAACAAAAACTTTTAAGAATGTTAAATTCTGACTCCTTAGGAGGAGTTTATAGGGCTGTCCCTTTTGAAATGAGGAAAGATATTCCAGGTTGTGAAGGCGCTGATGTTTGTGTTAAAATTAAACCAACTACTACTATAGCTTTTGCAAATAAAGATGAAAATGGTTAATTTATACCAGTTGAAGACAGTGCGATATCGA
>CAYWMH010000281.1:298-3313 GCA_964459315.1 uncultured Verrucomicrobiota bacterium | reverse complement strand
CACCGAGATGTAGCCGTCGTTTATGCTGTCCTCCCGCTCGTCCAGCAGCACCTTTGCCTCGGATGGCGTCGGATCGATGACCTGGTGCAACTTCACGAACACCCGGTATGGACCGCTGTCCGGCTGGCGCGACCCCATGCCGGCGCCGCCCCAGCCGGGGCCGCCCATCCAGCATTGCATCGACATACTCCGCACGCGGGGATAGACCTTGCCCTGCCATTTGCCAGTGGTCGTGTCGGCCGGGCAACGCCAAATCTCGGTGGAGTTGCCGAAGTACTCACAGAGCGGGCTGGTCTTGATGACGATCTCCGGCAGCACATCGTCCGCGCCACTCGACGGCAGGTCGAGCCAGCCGAACACCCAGCGCGGCCCGGCCCAGCGGCGGCCCGTTCGCATCCCCTCCTTCGCCGACACCAGGCCGTCGTCGTTGTCCCCGGCGTACATGCGCCAAGCCAGCATCAACTGCTTGGAGTTGTTCATGCAGGCGATGCCGTGCGCCTTGGTCTTGGCCTTGGCCAGAGCCGGCAATAGCAACCCGGCAAGGATCGCGATGATCGCAATCACCACCAGCAGTTCAATCAACGTGAACGCCCGGCTGGGAGTGGGTTCCGTTGGGTGTTCCATGCGGAGAAGGCTGCACTCCGCCAATTGGACCGTCAACGCCCGATTCGGCGCTTGGGCAAGCGGTAAATCACAGTTTCCATCCGTTGCGGTATTCGCCCCGGACATAGTGGTTGGCCTTTTCGCTGTTGGTCGAGCGCAGTTCCTTGGCATCCCACTGCACCGGGGCGCCGGCGCGGATGGCGAGGGTGCCCAGCAGCACCATCTCGGTGAACGGCCCGGCGATCGCGAACCGGCTCATCGGCGCGTGGCCGGTGCCGGTGGCGGCGTTGACCCACTCGGCGTAGTTGTCTTTGGTGCGCGGCAGCGTCTTCGGGGTCTTGGCCTCGATCTGTTTGACCTCGTCCGCATCACGGCCGCTGATCATCCATTTGGTGGAACGGCGGTTGAAAAACATCCGCCCCTTGTCGCCGATCAAGACCGTACCAAAGGAGCCTTTGCCCCTGGCGTTCCTGACCATGTTGACACCGCCGGTGGTCTCAAGCGACGGAGCGTTCTGAACTCCGTTTTTCTTGCCGTCGTACCAAACGAGTTTCACCGGTGGACGGCTCCCGCGGTAGCCGAACTGGTATTCGATCACCGCCCAGTTCGGGGCGCTCTCGGCGGTGTTCCCGCCGTGCCGGGCGCTGACGCTCGTCGGGGAGCCGAGTTCGAGGCTCCACCACGCCATGTCCATGATGTGACAGGCCATGTCGCCCAGTGCCCCGGTGCCGAACTCCCACCAGCCACGCCACGAAAACGGAACATATCCCTTGCCGTACGGGCGGTGCGGCGCCGGGCCAAGCCATAAGTCCCAGTCCAGCCCGTTGGGCACGTCGGCCCTGGCCGGGCGCGCCTTCATGCCTTGCGGCCATATTGGGCGGTTGGTCCAGATGTGTGCCTCGGTGATGTTGCCGATGATCCCGGCACGAACCAACTCGACCGCCCGTCGAATCGGCTCGCCGGAGTGCGCCTGGTTGCCCATCTGCGTGACAACGCCGGTGCGCTTGGCCAAACGGGCCAGGTAGCGCGCCTCGTAAACGTCATGAGTCAGCGGCTTTTGGGTGTAGCAATGCTTGCCCATCTTCATCGCCATCGAGGTGGCCACGGCATGGGTGTGATCCGGCGTCGAGATGGTGCAGGCGTCGATGCTCTTGCCCATCTTTTCTAGCATCACGCGAAAGTCGGGAAAGCGTCTGGCCTTCGGATGCGCCTTGAACATCCCGGCGGCGCGGGACTCGTCCACATCGCACAAAGCGACGATGTCCGCCCCGGCCGCGGCGGCCCCGGAGACATCTCCGCGGCCCTTGCCCCCTGCCCCGATGCCGGCGACCGCCAAGCGGCTGTTCGCACCGAACACCCGGCCCGGCACCACTTGAAAGCCAAACGCGGCCGCCGCGCTCCCGCCGATAAACCGGCGGCGCGTCATTCCTGTCTTGTCCTGTTTGTTGTTCCTCATCAAATCGTCCTCAATGCAGTGCCGCCCGGAATTCCAGTGCATCGACGATCAGGCCTTCGGCTTCATTCAATTCCGACAACCGACCGTACACGCAATCCTTCTCGAAATACTCCAGCGCCATCCCAACAAAAATATGCCCGTGCCGTGCCTCGGACACCCAAAGCTCGTGATAAAACTGCTGCAACTTTTCGTCCTCAACGAGCGCCTCGGAGACGAGCCGAAATCTCTCCGCGCCCCGGCACTCGATGATCGACGCCAGCAGCAGCCGGTCGAGAAACCGCCGCTCCGTATCGCTGTGCAGCAACTTCATCAACGCCGTGATGTACGGATCTTTCTGGATATCCTTGAGCAACGGAATGCCGCGCCGCCGCATCACCTCGTACACCTGCTGGAAATGCTCCAGTTCCTCCACGCCCGTGGCGATCAATTCCGGGATGATCTCGAGCCGGTTTGGGTACTTGGCCACGAGACTCATCGCCAGCGCCGACGCCTTGCGTTCGCAGTCAGCGTGATCCTGGAGAAACGCCGGCAAATCGGCTGTGACGGCATCGACCCATCCCGGCTTAGTGGCCACGCTCAATTCGAGGGATAACTTCATCGGCGGCAGCCAAAATACCAGCTTGGCCAAGTGCTTGGCAACGAACCTCGCCATTTCGCACTCCTCTTGGTCAAGTGCTTGGTTTAGGCTTCGCCGCGCCCAAGTGGGCGTACCGCATGAGTGACAAAACCAGACTGGCCGTGCTCGGCTCTGGCAAGGGGTCGAACTTCGTCTCGCTGGCCAAGGCGTGCGCCGATGGATCGCTGCCGGCGGAGATTGTGCTGGCGGCGAGCGACGTCGCTGACGCCGGGATTTTGTCCCACGCCGGGGCGCTTGGCCTGCCTGCCCGGTTCATCGACCCGGGCAAATTCCGCACCAAGCTGGACGAGCAAGCCGAGGCGGCCTACGTTGCCGCCCT
>CAYWMH010000281.1:0-263 GCA_964459315.1 uncultured Verrucomicrobiota bacterium | reverse complement strand
ACGCGGCAGCGACACCGGCCCCATTCTGGCGCAGTGCGTCGTGCCAGTACTCGACGACGACACGCCCGAGACGCTTCACCAGCGCATTCAGCAGGAGGAGCACCAGCTTTATCCGCGAACACTCGCCCGTTTGTTCAACGGCGAGATTCGTATTTGAACAGAATACTCCGCAAGGAGCATGAAGATGAATATCAAACTGCCGCGCAGGACATGGCGATTCAACCCGGTCACCCGGGTGAAGCAATCGGCCAAGCGCTACATTC
>CAYWMH010000280.1:0-3330 GCA_964459315.1 uncultured Verrucomicrobiota bacterium | reverse complement strand
CTTAGTAGGTCCATATGTGTTTTTTCTACGAGTACTGGTATTAACACCCTTCTCCGGGATGGCACTCCTTGGACGGATATGCCCCAGCCTAACTCGCCAGCGTATCAGACCTTTTTCTTCGCTGGTCTATTTAACAAGAAGCCAAAAACTGGCTTCGGGGGCATTAATACACTATATATTGTATATGTCAATATTTATGACACAATATATTGTGCTTTTATGGTTTTAGTCCAGTTTCCTCTGTTTTTGTCTATTCCAAGTGAGCTGGGCCTAATTTCTTCTATTCTAGAGGCAAAATGCCCCAATAGGCTTCCGATTCCGGTTTCGTCACCAGCTCGCGGTAATGCCTGAAAAGCATGGTCGAGTCTCGATGGCCCAGCTCGAGGGCAGTCTTCTCGGCGGACCTGAACATTGCCAAGTGGTAGCTGGCGAAAGAGTGCCTCATGATGTCTTGGTGCCACTCAAGTCCACATTTCGCAACCAGCGCTGTGAGGCGTTTCCGCTTATTCCGGGCCGGCAACTCACCCCCCAGTTGAAGCCATGAGGAAAGGCTCGGTAGAACCTCCACCAGCCGCCTCTGCCGGGTCTTGGACTTGCCAGCCGAAACCTCGATGTATTGGCCAGAGATGTTCCTCCAGGAAAGGCGCTGTATCTCCATCGGCCGGATGCCGGCGAACAGGCCAATGGCAAGGAACGGGATTAGACCCTTATCGTCCTTGAATGCTGCCTGTAGAAGCTTTTCTGCCTCTTGGGGGGTAAAGATCCTTGGCGGATCCTGGTCGGCCCTAGGCCGCTTCACGGCCTTGCAAGGGTTACCCTCGCAGTAGCCTTCCCGCACGCACCATGTGAAGAATGGACCGACCTTGGCGATGACGCCGTCAATGGTCGAACGCTTCCAGTTCCGCTTGGCAAACCACTCTTCCATCATGGTGGAAGTCACCTCCCGGCATGGGATGCAATCCAGTTCCGAGGCTAACTGGTTCAGGTTGGAATTGATTTGCTTGAGTGAGGCAGGGCGGAACGAGCTAGCTGCAAGTGAATCAAGGTAAAGTGCGACAGCGCCACGAACGGAAGCTGACCTTGCCGGGACGAGTGGCTGCCAATCTAGGACAGCTTCCAGCAGCGGAACCTCCCGCTCCCTTGATGCATTGAACGCGCTGATGATTTCATCTCGTTCCGCGACTGTTCGTTGTCCCCAGAATCCGCCACTTGCAGCGTCTGCATCAAGCAAGGTTATCCAGCTCCTTGCATCTTTGCGGGTATGGAAGAAGCGTTGTTTCCGTTTGCCGTTTATTAGGACGGTTACACGCCACCTAACATTGCCGTGGTTGACTACCTTGCTGATCTGCATCCGCTAACATCCGCTAACCATTTTTGCCGAGTTGGCTAGGATGTGAGCGAGCTAGGAATTAGCTAAATGCTGAAAACAAAGGGGAATTGAGAAAGAATGGAGCGGGTGATGAGACTCGAACTCACGACAGTCACCTTGGCAAGGTGATGCTCTACCAACTGAGCTACACCCGCTCCCGGAAAAGCGGACGGACAACCTACCGAAAATAAGCCTGATTGCAACCTCGTTTTTCACGTTTTTAGGAATGAATACCGCCGCACCAGGTCGGGAAACGCGCAGTCTTCGCAAAGCGCATTGGTGCGGTTGCAAAAGTCAGCCTGCACCTGCAGGAGCCCTTGCTGCAGCGCCGCGCCGCGCAACGGCACGCGCCGTCCGCCGAACAGCCGCTGCCGCACAAACTTGAGCCGCGAGTTGTCCTGCGCCTTGGGCCAGGCGAAGTAACGCTCCGCGACACGTGCAGCGAGGCCGTCGTTGTCGGCGGCGGTGGCGCGGGCGTGCAGCCACGGCAGGAGAACGTTGACGGCGAGGCGGCCCAGCAGCGAGGCGGCGGGCGACGGTTTTTTTGGCAGCTGGCAAATCCAGTCGTCGAGCCAAGTGACGAAGTCGCGCTTGGCCAGCCAATGCGCGGCGAGAGCGAGGCGGCGCTCGGGCCGGTTGGCCGGGCGGAGTCCGTGGAAAGTCCACGCGCTGCTTGGCAGGATGCGCCTGGCCAGGCGGTCGCGGTCGCGCCACCACTGGTCCCAGAGGGTGCGGAGGTAGCGGTTGGTGAGCTTGTCGCGGTCGAGTTGGTCGGGCAGCAGGCCGCCGGTGCCGAGCAGGCGGGCGAGCAGGACGACCGGCTCGGGCGTTTGGCCAAGGCCGCGCCGCAATTCCGGCAGCAGCTCGGCGAGCCGGCGCATCGGCCAACTGTTTTGCTTGTAGCCGAGCGCGGTGAAGAGGCCGTCCCAAAGCGCCTGCTCCCAGCCGGCGCGTTCGGCGATCGCGGCCAGCGCGGCGGCCTTGGTCTCGAGCCGCACCTGGGCCGCTTGGCCAAGCAGGTCGGCGACGCCCTCGGCAGGAAGGTCACGCAGCGGCGCGGCGCATCGGCCGCGGACGTTTTGGGGCGGGAGCGTTGTCGCTTGGCCAAGGGCGTCGGTGAGTTGGCCGAGGGGGGCGGCGAGTTGGTTTTGGAGTTCGACCACCGGCAGGCCGCTTGGCCCGTAGGGTCCGGCCTGCCAGACGACGTGCAGCCCGACGGTGCCGAATGCCGGGTTGGTGTCGTGGCCGTGTTGCCGCCAGCCTGCGGAGCGGACGTCGACCTCGACGTCGCACTCGAACGGCTTGGCGTTGCCGACCTGAACGAGTGCCCGCCGGAAGTCCGGCCCGGCCTCGAGGTTGAGAAAGCCGGGGTGCAGGATGGCCGTGAGGCGTCCATCTGTGGCGCGGAGGTCGCGGCGGCGGAGGCGCTGATGTTGCCAAATGGCCTGCAATAATTGCTCGGGCGGAGTGCCGGTGCCTTCGCGGAAAGTCGGCGGAGGCGCCTGCCTGCGCCATTTTACGTAAAGGGTGGCCATGGCACCGAGTCTCCGTTGAAGGCCGGTGGTCGTTCAAGCCCACAAAAAACGCTTGGCGTCCGGGGCGGATTGGGGTTTTCTTTTCCCAGCATTTCATGCCCATGAAAGAGACAATGTTCACGAGAGGTCTTTTCGTCGCCGGATTGGTTGCCGGGCTGGCCGTTTCCCCGGCCCTGTTCGCAGAGGAAAAGAAAGAGGAGAAAAAGGAAGAGCCGAAGCCGAAACCACAGTCTGTGTTCAAGGACAAGGCGCTCGAGGAAGGCGTGCGGAAGTTCGTGTTCGCCAAGCGTTACACCTAGGCGCCGCTGGTCGAGGCCGATCAAGCTCGGCGACGCCGACGCTGAGGCTGCCGGGCGCTCGTCCGATCACCCCCTCGCTGCCGGCGTGGTCGTCAACGGCGAGATCGCGCACATTTACATCCAGGAG
>CAYWMH010000279.1:0-3333 GCA_964459315.1 uncultured Verrucomicrobiota bacterium | reverse complement strand
CGCTGTACGACATCGTGTCAATTGTCATCATCAACATGATCGGCATTGTGCTCACGCCGCATTTTATTGTCACCGGCGGAGGCACGGCCAAGAGCGAATGGGACGCCCGTGTAGGATTAGTAACAGGCAATTTTATCAAGCGATTTTGCACGATCGGCTGGGTCATCACGGCGTTGATTGTGCTTACCCTTTACGGCAGTGATCTGGACTTGGTGAAGGATGCCGACAAGGCATGGGGCGTGGCCACGCTCAAACTTCTCGGACCACTGAAAATCGGCTTGGTGGGCCTGATGGTCGCCTGTTTGCTGGCCGCGTTGATGAGTACCGTGGATTGTTTCATGATCGTCTGTGCCGCATTGGTCGTGCGGAACATTTACCATCCGTACATCAAGCCGGACGCCAGCGAGGCCGAGAGCCTTAGGCTGGCCCGGATCGTTGGCGCGCTGGTCGTTGCCGGCTCGGTGGCACTCTCGCTGACGATTTACGACATGTTCGCCAACCTACAGCTCACCTGGATTGTGCCGATGCTCTTTGCAGCAGTATTCTGGGTCGGGATGTATTGGCGGCGCGCGACGACCGGCGCGGCGTGGATCACGTTTACGTTTTGTCTGCTTTTCTTTTTCGTCATCCCCATCCTGCTGCCGGTGATCAACAGCGGTATAAAAAACAGCACCAAGTGGACCGCTACCAGTTATTTCGTGGAGACCGCTTCCAAGCGCAAGGCGAGCCCGGCAGACGTGCGGATTCGTGAGGGGAAGGTAAAGCAATGGGAGATGAAAAAGAGAGCGATTGATGGCGAAACACATGAGGTCTTGAAGAATGTGCGACTGAAGTTATTGGGAGACAAGCCGGTGGAACTGAAGGTTGGCGATCCGTTTACCACAACGAAGCATAGTGGCGGGGTGGCGTTGTTCTGGGCGGGCAAGGTGCAGCCGACGATCAATGGACAAATTGCTTCGATGGAAAAACAAATTGCTAACGCGCCGGCAAGCGAATTGGACGTATTGAAAAGCAAGCTGGCCGAGCTGTTGTTGGACAGTCAGTCACTTAAGGAAACGGTCGAGGTGCCCAGCATTACGACGAAGACCAGCGGCGTCACGGTGATAGCCAAGCGGTTTCGCGTCGATGTGCCGCTGGTTGCTAGCGGGCGGTTCCGGTTGGACATGGTGTTGTACGACATGTTTGGGGTCGAACTGGCCACGAAAAAGAACGCAGCGATCACTACGCTGAACCTGCCGTTCGCTACCATCGTTCCGTTTCTCGTGATGATCGTGGCCAGCCTGTTCACCAAGCCAAACAGCAAGGAGGCGCTCGACCGATTGTACGTCAAGATGAAAACGCCGGTTGATCCCGACCCGGCCGGTGACCGCGCGCAGATGGAGAAGAGCTACGCGCAGCCGGATCGGTTCGATGAGCGCAAGCTGTTCCCTGGCAGCTCGCTGGAGTTCCAGCGGCCAACCGCGCAGGACTTTTGGGGGTTCGCCGTCTGCTTCGCCATCTGTTTTGGCATTATTGGGCTCGCGGTGTTGGTCTCCCGAATCGGCACCTGAGCACTTGGCCAAGCGCTTGGCTTGCGAGCGGGATTAGTTATCATGCCGCGCATGCCGTCTCTCGTGACAGGCGATTTTCCCAGCTACCGACCGCGCCGACTGCGCGGCTCGGAGACGCTGCGCCGCATGGTGCGCGAGACGCGGTTGCACGCCGATCAACTGGTGCTGCCGCTATTCATCCGCCCCGGACGCAAGGTGCGCAATGCCGTGCCGTCCATGCCGGGAGTGTTTCAACTATCGATCGATGAAGCGGTGCGCGAGGCGGCCAAGGCGCAAAAAGCGGGCGTGCCGGCGGTGATCCTGTTTGGCATCCCGTCCAAGAAGGACACGCGTGCCAGCGGCGCGTACGCGAAAACCGGCATCGTGCAAAAGGCGGTGCGCCAGTTGAAGCGCGACGTGCCGGGGCTGCTGGTCATCACTGACGTATGCCTCTGTGAGTACATGAGCCACGGGCATTGTGGCCTTGTGAAAAAGAGCGGCAAGACGGCCATCATCGACAACGACCCTTCGCTCAAGCTGCTGGCCCGTACGGCGGTCAGCCATGCCGATGCCGGTGCCGATGTCGTCGCGCCGAGCGACATGATGGACGGTCGCGTGGCGGCGATTCGCACGGCGCTCGACTCGGGCGGGTTCGGCGACACGCCGATCCTGTCTTACGCGGCCAAGTTTGCCTCGGCCTACTACGGGCCGTTCCGCGACGCGGCGGAGTCGGCCCCGCAGTTTGGCGACCGTCGCAGCTATCAGATGGACGCGGCCAATGTGGAGGAGGCGTTGCGTGAGGTAGCGCTCGACCTGCGCGAGGGCGCGGACATTGTGATGGTGAAGCCGGCCTTGGCCTACCTCGACATTCTTCACCGGGTGAAAACCGAGTTCGGCTATCCCACCGCAGCCTATGCGGTGAGCGGCGAGTACTCGATGATCCAGGCAGCAGCCATGCGCGGTTGGGTGGATGAGCGGGCGGTGACGATGGAGTCGCTGCTGGCGATGCGGCGCGCGGGGGCGGACATCATCGTGACCTATGCGGCGGCCAAGGCGGCCCGATGGCTGCGGGAGGGTTGACCGGGAAGATGAACTTGGCCAAGCGCTTGGCCGCAGAGGGGCGTCAATTGCCCTTGAACTTCAGCCAGGCCATCGCCACGGCGGCAATCACCACGATGGCGACAACGACGCCGAAGATGATGAAGTACTTCCCGGACTTGTCTGATTTCTTGCTGAAGCCCTTGGCCGGCCCCTTGGGGGCGGCGTCGAGGTTACCGAGGCGAACACCCTGTTCGAGGTGCTTGTCGTGGGACTGGGCCTTACGCGGGCCGTCAATCTTCAATTCCACCTCGCCGAACGTGAGTACCTCGCCCGGTTGCAGGGGCGACTCGGCGACCTTGTTGCCGTTGATGAAGGTGCCGTTGGTGGAGCCAACATCGCGGACGTGCACGTCCTCGCCGCGCAACACCAGCTCGGCGTGGCTCCCGGAGACAGATTGGTGCGGGAGGGTGATGTCGTTTTCATCCACGCGACCGACGGAAGTGACCTCCTTCGCCAAATCAAACGAGGTCGGCTCAATTCCTTCGGTTAAAACAATCAGCTTGGGCATGCGCTCAGTCCGGGGGCGGCAAAGTAGCGTCCCAAGTCGCTACAAGTCAACGGGTTTCTCGGAAACCGGGATGATTGGGCGGCCGAACCGTTCGGCGGGCGCGGGGGCGGGGTCGCCCAGGCCGTCGTCGAGCTTCGGCTTGTCGCTCTTGGGCGCGTCCGGCGTGGGGGTTACGGCGTCGGCTCCGGAGGGAGT
>CAYWMH010000278.1:0-3346 GCA_964459315.1 uncultured Verrucomicrobiota bacterium | reverse complement strand
AGAGGACGGCTCCCTGCTTGTGACCGGGGAGAACCCGGCCAAGGCGGAGTACGAGTTGTATTACAAGACCGGCCTGAATCGACTTACCGGCATCCGGCTGGAGGTGTTGCCGGATGACTCCCTCGGCGCGAAGGGACCCGGCAGGACACCCCACGGCAACTTCGTGCTGAACGAGGTGCGCGTCTACGCCGGGTCAACCCCGGATTTCGACAGTGACTCACTCCAACTGCTGGCGCTTGGCCAAGCGAGCGCCAACTATTCCCAGAAGGATTGGCCCGCGAAAAACGCCATCGACGGGAAGGGTGGCACCGGCTGGGCCATCGGCGACCGGTACGGCAAGCCGCATACCCTCGACATCACCCTCGCCAATCCGTTGGCCATCGAGGCGGACATTCACCTGCACATCGTGCTCGACCATGAATACGGCTCGCAACACACCATCGGGCGCTTCCGCATGACCGCCCGCACGGGGCATTTTCCCACCGATGGCATCCCGGAACAGGTGGTGCGCCTACTCGAAAAACCCGACAGCCAGCGGACGGAGGAGGAAACCCAATCCCTCCTTGCCTTCCTCCAAACCCGGGACAAGGAAACCAACCGGCTCCAGGCTGAATTGAAGGCAGTGGAGGGCAGCGCCCCCAAGCCGCCGGTGATGAATGTCCGTGTGGTGTCACAACGTAAAAACAACCCACGAACCACCCATATCCTGCATCGCGGCGAATTCAAGCAGCCCCGTGAACCGGTTGCGGCCGGCACGCTGGCCACCCTGCCGGCGATCAGCAACCGACAACAGGGTGACCGGCTCGATCTCGCCCGCTGGCTGGTGAACGGCCGGAATCCACTGGTACCGCGCGTCACTGTGAATCAAATCTGGGCCAACCTGTTCGGTGAAGGGCTGGTACGGACGCTCAACGATTTCGGTGTCCGGGGCGACCCCCCAACTCATCCGGCGTTGCTGGACTGGCTGGCCGGGGAATACGTCCGCCGCAACTGGAGCCGGAAGGCGCTGATCCGGTTCATCACCCGGAGCGCGACTTATCAGCAGGCATCCATCCACCGCCCCGGACTGCCGGACTCGGATCCCAGCAACCATCTGCTTCACCGGCAGAACCGCTTCCGGGTGGAGGCCGAGATCGTGCAGGATCTCACCCTGGCCGCCAGCGGCCAACTCTCGGGCAAGATCGGCGGGGCCAGCGTCTTTCCGCCCCTGCCGTCCGGGGTGGCGGAATTGAGCTACGCCAACAACTTCAAGTGGAACGTGAGCCGGGGCGACGACCGGTATCGCCGCGGCATGTACACCTTTTTCAAGCGCACGGCCCCGCACCCGAACCTCCTTACGTTCGACTGCCCGGACAGCAATGTCACCTGCCTGAAACGCACCATCTCCAACACGCCCATCGCCGCGCTGGCCACGCTGAACAACTCCGTGTTCGCGGACGCGGCCAAGGCGATGGCCAAGCGGCTCCTGCGGGAACGGGACAGCGACCCGGATCGAGTCCGGCTTGGCTTCCAACTCTGCACCGCGCGCCCCCCCGCTCCGGGGGAAATGCAAGCCTTCACACGACTGCTTCAGCAGGCCAAGCGGTACTATGGCGAAAACGAAGCCGAGGCTAGGGCCTTCAACGGCGGCGTGGAAGCCAGCGCCTGGGCGGCACTCACCCGTGTCTTCCTCAATCTCGACGAGTTCATCACCCGCGAATAATCATGCACCCGATCCGATTGCAACTGGAACAGACCCGCCGCAGTTTTCTGGCCACAAGCGCCAGCGGCCTCGGCGGGGTGGCGCTGGCATCGCTGCTGGCCGAAGACGGCCTGTTGGCCGGTGAATTCGCCAATCCGCTGGCTCCGCGCCGGCCGCATTTTGAGCCGCAAGCCAAAGCCTGCATCAACATCTTCATGGCCGGGGCGCCGTCACACCTGGACCTGTTCGACCCCAAGCCGGAATTGAACAAGCGCCACGGCCAATCCCTGCCCAAGGAGGTGCTGGACAAGGCACGTTTCGCCTTCATCAAGCCGGACACCGTCAAGCTGATGGGCACCCAGCGGGTCTTCAAGCCTTACGGCCAGTGTGGGATGGAGTTCAGCGATTACCTCCCTCACCTTGGGACGGTGGCCGATGACCTGCTGATGGTCCGCTCCATGCAGTCGGACGAGTTCAACCATCACCCGGGGCAGTTGCTCATGCAGTGCGGGGTGTCCCGGTTCGGCATGCCAACGGTGGGTTCCTGGATCAACTACGGCCTTGGCAGCGGTTCAAGCAACCTGCCCGGGTACGTGGTGCTCACCGCCGGGCGCGGCTCCAGTGGCGGAGCCACGCTATGGCAAAGTGGTTTCTTACCCAGCACCTATGCGGGGGTGCTCTTCCGGAGCCAGGGCGAGCCGGTGCTGAACCTCGCCAACCCCAAGGGCCTGCCACCGGAGTTGCAGCGGGCCGGCTTGCAGACCCTTCGCGATGTCAATCGTGGACGGTACGAAAAGATCCATGATCCGGAAATTGCCAGCCGCATCGCCAGCTATGAACTGGCCAGCCGCATGCAGACCGCGGCGCCCGAACTGATCGACCTGTCCGGGGAAAGCGCCTCCACGCTGAAGGCCTACGGCGTGGACCGCAAGGATCCCGGCGGCGGCGGCCGCGGCAAGTCCGGTAACACGCAGCAGGATTTCGCGCGCAACTGCCTGCTCGCCCGGCGCATGGTCGAGCGCGGCGTCCGCTTCATCAACATCGTTTACGCCTCCTGGGATCACCACAGTCAACTCGACAAGGAGTTGAAATACAACGCCCATGTGGTGGATCAGCCCATCGCCGCGCTCATCCGCGACCTGAAACAGCGCGGATTGCTCGACAGCACGCTGGTCCAATGGGCCTCGGAATTTGGCCGCACGCCGCTCGGGGAAAACCGGGGCGGCAACGACAACGCCACCGGACGCGACCATCACCCGTTCTGCTTCACCATGCTTATGGCGGGCGGCGGCATGCGGGGCGGGCAGGTTTACGGCGCAACCGATGACATTGGCTGGAGCGTTGCGGAACAGCCGGTTCACCCCAACGACCTGCACGCCACCCTGCTCCACTGTTTCGGGCTGGATCACAAGCGGCTTACCTACCGCTTCCAGGGGCGCGACTTCCGGCTGACCGACGTGGCCGGCAGGGTAATCACGGAGTGGCTTGCCTGAATCTTCCCGCTTGGCCAAGCGCAGGCGGCCGTTAATCCAAGGCCCGGACTCGGAAGTATCCGCGGGTACCGATGAAACAAACCAACAACATGGATAATAGAAATTGCTTTAAATTGAAATATCAGCTACGGAGATTGATCCAAAATCAAGCCGCCTTTAAACTCTCTGCGGA
>CAYWMH010000277.1:0-3361 GCA_964459315.1 uncultured Verrucomicrobiota bacterium | reverse complement strand
GAGCCCGCCGCGCGAGGTGCGCGACCTGCGCGCGGCCTCGCGCCACCACTGCATCCTGCTCGAGGCGGCCGAGGCCGGGCAGCGCGACACCGTGCAGGAGCTGCTCGAGACCACGCTCGTCGACATCAACGGCCGCCACGCGCACGACGGCATGACGGCGCTGCACCGCGCCGCGCGCGGGCTCGACGACGGCGCGTGCGCGCGCGTGGCGCGCTTTTTGCTGGCCAACGGCGCGCTGCCCGACGCGCGCACGGACACGCTGTCGTTCAACCTCGACGACTTCGACCAGAGCATCTCGTTCCGCACCAGCGCCGAGCCGGTGCTGAACCTAGACGTCATCGACGCCCTGGCCAAGGCCACAGCCGGCCACCGGCAGCTCCAGTTCAACTACCGCAAGCCGGGCGCTCGCAAGGCCTCCTCGCGCGTCGTCGACCCGTACCATCTGGCCAACGTCAACAGCGAATGGTTCCTTTTCGCGCATTGCCACCTGCGCAACGATATCCGCACCTTCACGCCAGCGCGTATCAGCGACATGAAACCAACCGGCAAGACCTTCAAGCCGCCGAAAAAATTTTCGCTTGAGAAACGACTGCGCGGCAGCTTCGCCATCGTCACCGGGGAGAAGGAGCAGGAGATTGTGATCCGCTTCAACGAACTTGTTGCAGACTACATCCGCGAGAAGCGATGGCACCCGACGCAGAAGCAGCGCAACCTGAAGGACGGCGGGGTGGAGTTGACCATGCGGCTCGACAGCCTCAGCGAGGTGCAGCGCTGGGTGATGACCTGGTGCGGCAACGCGCAGGTCGTCAAGCCCCACGAGTTGGCACAATCCGTCCACGAAGCTGCCCAGAGAATCCTTGAAACCTGAACCGAAAATTTACACAAAGGATATGGATTATTCCTTGTCGGATGAACGAAAGGCCAAGCGCTTGGCCTAGTACCGGTAATGCTCCGGCTTGTACGGGCCGTCTACCGGCACGCCGATGTAGTCGGCCTGTTCCTGCGACAGCCTGGTGAGCTTGGCACCCAATTTGTTCAGGTGCAACCGCGCCACTTCCTCATCCAATTGTTTGTCCAGTCGATACACGCTTACTTTTCGATCCGGGTTTTTGCGGATGTCAATCTGGGCGATCGTCTGGTTGGTGAAGCTGTTGGACATGACGAAGCTCGGGTGGCCCGTGGCGCAGCCAAGGTTGATCAGGCGTCCCTCGGCGAGCAGGTAGATCGAGTGCCCGTCCGGGAAGGTGAACCGAGTCACCGGGCCGCCCGGGATGGAGTCATCCTTGATCACCTCGCGGGTGACGCCGTCCATCGTCTCGAGCTCGGCCACTTGAATCTCGTTGTCGAAATGGCCGATGTTGCAGACGATCGCCTGATCCTTCATGCGGCTCATCTGGTCGGCGGTGATGATGTCCTTGTTGCCGGTGGTGGTGACATAAATGTCAGCTACCGGCAGGGCATCCTCCACCGTGGTCACTTGATACCCGGCCATGCAGGCCTGCAGCGCGCAGATCGGGTCGACCTCCGAGACAATCACGCGGGCGCGATCGTTGGCGAGTGACTCGGCGGAGCCCTTGCCGACATCGCCGAAGCCGCAAATCATCGCTACCTTCCCTGAATCCAGCACATCGAGCGCCCGCTTGATGCCGTCCACCAGCGAGTGGCGACAGCCGTACACGTTGTCGAACTTGGACTTGGTCACCGAGTCGTTCACGAAGATTGCTTGAAAGAGCAGTTAACCGCGTTCCTCCATCTGCAACCGGCGCTACACACCGGTGGTGGTCTCCTCAGAAACCCCGACCATGGTCTCGGCCACCTTGCTCCAGTGGATCGGCTTCTCCGACTGCACACGCTTGAGGAGATCCTTGATGACCTGTTCCTCCTCGCTGCCAGACTCGGTGTTCACCCAGTCGCTACCATTTTCTAGCTCGACACCCTTGTGAATGAGCAGCGTCGCGTCGCCGCCGTCATCAACGATTTGGTCCGGTCCCGAGCCGTCCGGCCAGGTTAATGCCTTGAAAGTGCAGTCCCAGTATTCCTCAAGCGTCTCGCCCTTCCACGCAAACACCGGCACGTCAGCCGCCGCGATGGCCGCCGCCGCATGATCCTGTGTGGAAAAAATATTGCAGGAACACCACCGCACATCCGCGCCCAGGTCAACGAGCGTCTCGATCAGCACGGCGGTCTGCACGGTCATGTGCAGTGAGCCCATGATCTTGACGCCGTCGAGCGGTTTTTCCGGGCCGTACTTTTCGCGCGTGGCCATGAGCCCCGGCATTTCCTTTTCGGCGATGTCGATTTCCTTGCGGCCAAAATCGGCCAATCCGATATCGCGGACGGCGTAGTCCGTTGTTGATTCAGTCAGTGTGGTAGTCATTTTAAATGTCTTATTTCACGGCGCGCTTGAGCGCAGCCACTTTATCCGTTTTCTCCCAGGTGATTGTGGCCAGGTCATCCACTTTTCCGAAATGACCGTAGTTGGTGGTGTCGGAATAAATCGGGCGCAGCAGTTTGAGTTGTCGGATGATGTCCGCCGGCTTGTAGCTGAATACTTTCTCCGTGGCGGCAGCGATTTTGACGTCGTCCACGACACCGGTGCCAAACGTATCGACACAGACGGAGACCGGGTCGGGGTAGCCGATGGCGTAGGCGAACTGGATTTCGCAGCGCTTGGCCAAGCCGGCGGCCACGATGTTCTTGGCCACGTAACGGCCCATGTAGGCGGCGCTGCGGTCGACCTTGCTCGGATCCTTGCCGCTGAATGCGCCACCGCCGTGGCGGCCCATGCCGCCGTAGGTGTCGACGATGATTTTGCGCCCGGGCAACCCGCTGTCGCCCTGAGGCCCGCCGACGACAAAACGGCCGGTCGGGTTGATCAGGATTTGCGTGTCTCGCGCCAGCATTTTCTTGGGCAGCACCTTTTGGATGACCTGCTTGTTGATGAAGTCGCGGATGGTCTTGTTTGAGGCGCTGGCGGCGTGCTGGGTGGAGATCACCACGCTGGTGATCTTCACCGGCTTGTCGTCGATGTACAGCACGGACACCTGACTCTTGGCGTCGGGGCGAAGCCACCTGGCCTTGCCGGCCTTGCGGAGCTTGGTCAGGTGACTGCCAAGCTGGTGCGCGTACATGATCGGCGCTGGCATCAACTCTGGCGTCTCGTTGCAGGCGAAGCCGAACATCAATCCCTGATCGCCGGCGCCCTGCTCGGTGGTGGCCTTGCCAGAGGCGGCCTTGGCATCGACGCCCTGCGAAATGTCCGGGCTCTGCGCGGTCAGGTAGTTGTTGACGAACACACTGTCGGCGTGGAACACATCATCGTCATTCACGTAGCCGATCACGCGGATGGCATCGCGCACGC
>CAYWMH010000276.1:0-3393 GCA_964459315.1 uncultured Verrucomicrobiota bacterium | reverse complement strand
GCCGTTGCGCTTCGCCAAGGCGTGCATGCGAGAGTCGTTGGCGAAGATGCTCTTGGCGGAAGCCTTTTGCGGCGAGATGTTCGTCTTGCCAATTGAGAACTCCCACGCCGTGATGCCCTCGAGTGCCGTTCGAGCGTAATGCGGGGTGTAATGCTCCTGGCCCACCCGCCCGGACAGGGCGCTGATCCGCAGCGCACGCGTGCTCTGCTCTGTGATGAACAGCAGGTTGGTATCGTTAGCATCATATGTTGTCGCCGGAACAACCGTGAAAAAACCGGGATCATCAAACTGTGTATAATATGCCTTTCCCCCCTGAATATACTCCGGCTTATGAAAAGCAAAAATACGCGAACCTATAAACTCCTTGGTGCCTGCGACTTCGTTGGTTCCCTTGTAGAGATTAACGGAAGCTGCCAGCCATTTCTTGTTGTAACCAATACTGGGATAGTCAGCATACAGGTAGTTATCCTTGAGCGCTTCCGGATGCACACGGATCGAAGCCATGTCCCAGTCACTAGTCGGATCGGCCGTCTTTGATAAGGCGATAAGAACCGCCGACTTGGCAGTGTTAACATCGGCAATTGTGAAGACCACCCAGCGCTTTGCCAGATGGTCGTAAACAACCTTCGGATCGAACACAAACCCGTGGCTGAAGCCGGCCCAGAAGTCGCCGAGACCCACCTTGCTCAACAACTCACCCTCGCGCGTCTGGATGGCGATCTCGGTGTTCAATGCCACCATCAGGTGCTCCGGACCGACCGCGCCGTGCGTGTCCGCCGGGATGGCCGTGTGATTGTCGATCACACCCAAAAAATCATCCCGCACGCCCGGTTCAAAATCGCCGCCCAACGGCCTCGGGCCGCTTGGCCCTGGCTTGGACGCCTCGCCCGGTGCCCCCATTTTTTGGAGACTCAACAAACGGTGCCGGCGAATCGTCTCATCTGGCTCAGGGTTGAGCTCAGCCACTCGCTTGGCCAAGGCGGTGAAGTTCATAGTCAACGTCCGAATCTCCGGGTAGTCGTCACCCAGCGTCCCGGGCTTTGTGTCGAACCGCTCCGGCGCGGCGGCCGGCATCCCGGGCGGCAGCGGCGGCAGCGGCGCCACCCCGGCCAAGCCGTCGCCGTGCGTAGGCTCCTCTGCGCCCTCCCCGGCGAGCCACCGTGCGTAGCCCGGCAACAGGTCGCCCAAGCCGGACTCCAGCTCGCGCTTGGCCAAGCCGACGGCCAGCGGCGCCATCCGGTCGCCGTCGTTCGTGAACACGTCGACCGCCCCGCCGTTCACTTGGCCAAGCGGGGCAGGCGACTCGACCAGCATGTCGAGGTCACCGTCACCGTCGAGGTCGGATAGCGTGATCGGTGGCGTCTCGCGCGGCGCGTCGACATCGGGTGAGCTGCCCGCCCAGTTGACGGCAAACGCCATGCCGGCGGTGATGAAAACGGGGACGAGAAGAATCCTCCAGCGGAGAGCCATATGCCTGGCCCGGTGAATCAGGGAACTCATGGTTGGGTTGCGTTAATGATCGGGTTTGGTTCGAGCGGTAACAGCCCGGATTATGGCCTCCCGGCCCCGGCCGAGTCAATGCCTTGCGCCCCCAAAGAACCCACCTATACTCCCGCCCGTGCTGGATATCAGACAGTTCCGGGAGAACCCCGATCACATCCGCGAACGCCTCGCCACCCGCGGGGAGGAATTCGCCGCCAAGGTGGACGATGTCGTGCGACTCGACGCCGAAAGGCGCGAGGCCATCACCGCGGTCGAGGAACTCAAGGCCAAGCGCAACGCCGCGTCGAAGGAAATCGGCGCGCTCATGGGCCAAAAAAAAATCGAGGAGGCCGAGGCAAAAAAGGCCGAGGTGCGCGACATCGGCGACCAGATTTCCGGGTTGGACGCCAAGGCCGGACAACTGGATACCGACCTGCGCGACATCCTGCTCCGGCTGCCCAACCTGCCCCACGCCGACGTGCCGGTTGGCGCGTCCGAGGAGGACAACACCGAAATCAGCCAGTGGGGCGAAAAGCCCGGTTTTGATTTCGAGCCCAAACCGCACACGGAGATTTGCGAGTCACTTGGCCTCGTCGACTTTGCCCGGGGCGCCAAGCTCGCCGGCAGCGGCTTCCTGCTTTACAGCGGCTGGGGGGCGCGGCTGGAGCGGGCGCTGATCCAATACCTGCTCGATATGCATGTGCACGAGCACGGCTATACCGAAATGTCACCGCCGTTCATGGTCGGCTACGACTGCATGATCGGCGTCGGCCAATTCCCAAAATTCGAGGACCAGGCCTACATGGTGCAGGAGGGTCTCGACGAGGAGAGCCGAGGCAAACTGTACCTCATCCCCACCGCCGAGGCACCGGTCGCCAACATCCACCGCGAGGAGATTTTGAAAAAAGAGGAACTGCCAAAATATTACTGCGCCTACAGCCCATGTTTCCGCGCCGAGGCCGGGGCAGCCGGCGTCGGCACACGCGGCATGATCCGCGTCCACCAATTCGACAAGGTGGAACTCATCAAGGTCGTCGAGCCGGAAGGCAGCTACGATGAACTCCAGAAAATGCTCGGCAACGCCGAGAAGATTCTGCAGTCGCTTAATCTGCACTACCGCATCCTGCAGCTTTGCACTGCCGACATGAGCTTCGGCAGCGCCACCACCTACGACATCGAGGTTTGGGCACCCGGACAGGGCGACTACCTCGAGGTGTCCAGCTGCTCCAACTGCGAAGACTACCAGTCCCGCCGGATGAACCTGCGCTACAAGGATGCCGACGGCAAAAACCGACACCCGCACATCCTCAACGGCAGCGGCACCGCACTGGCGCGGCTTTTCGTCGCGTTGATCGAGACCTACCAGCAGCCCGACGGCAGCATCCTGATTCCCGAGCCCCTGCAAAGCTACCTGCGCACCGACCGCATTCCAGCGAATTAACCCGGCGACTCAGTCATGAACATCCTCCACGCCAGCGGTGAGGTGTTCCCGTACTCGAAAACCGGCGGGCTGGCGGATGCCACGGCGGCGTTGGCCGGGGCGCAGGCGGCGGCCGGGCACTCGGTCACACTCGTCACGCCGCTGTATCGGGGCATCCGCGAACAATGGCCCGCTCTCAAGCCGCTTGGCCAGGCGGAGACCGAGGCCCAGGTTTGGCGGCTTGAGCCGGAGCCGAACCTGACCGTGCTGTTTGTCGACGAGCCACGGTGGTTCGATCGCGACGGCATTTACGGCCACGGCGATGACGCCGAGCGGTTCATCTTTTTTTCAAAATGTGTCGCCCGCCTAGCCAGACATGCGGAGATCGTCCACGCTCACGATTGGCAGACCGCGCTTGCCATGCCGCTGCTTGGCCAAGCGCGAACCGGCAAGGTGTTCACCATTCACAACGCCGCCTACCAGGGCCGTTT
>CAYWMH010000275.1:0-3404 GCA_964459315.1 uncultured Verrucomicrobiota bacterium | reverse complement strand
AGCGCTTTGCCGCGCCGCTGCAGCTCCTGCAGGATGGCCATCCTTTCGATGCGCGCTCGGGGGGCGAGCCCGCGGGCCGGCTCGTCGAGCAGGAGAATCTCCGGGTCGTGCACGAGCACGCGGGCGAGGCCGATACGTTGCTGCATACCACGACTGAGCGCGCCGATAAGCGCACCTTTTTTTTCACTGAGGCCGACCAGCTCGAGCACGTCGTTGATGGTCTGCTCACGCTTGGCCGCGCCGATGCGGTAGCACGCCGCAAAAAAATCGAGGTACTCCGTCACCTCCATGTCCTTGTAGACGCCGAAGAAGTCCGGCATGTAGCCGAGAACGCGGCGCACCTGGTCCGCCTCCTTCACGACGTCGTGGCCCAGGACGCGCGCGGTGCCGGTCGACGGCGAGAGGAAGGTCGAGAGGATGCGCAGCGTGGTGGTCTTGCCGGCGCCGTGCGAGCCGATGAAGCCAAACAGGCCGCCGCGGTTTACGGTGAGGTCGAGCCGATTCAGTGCGGTCAGCGTGCCGTAATGACGCGTGAGGTCGAATGTCTCAACGGCAGCATTGGAGACGGGCGGCGGGAGAATTGTTGGTTCATTTGACATGGTTTCTTTTTGATTGCGCTTCGCCAAGCGTTAATCGGTCTCGGTGGTCTCGAGCGGGATTCGGTACAGGGTGCGCGATTGGCTAAGTTTGGTCTCAAAAAGCCCCGTGGAAGGAATCGGTGCGTGATTTTCCGCCAGCAAAAACAGGACAGCACCGCCGCGTTCGGCGTGGGCGGACAGGTCGAGTCCGCCCGAGCCGTTGAAGTCGGCACCGAGGGGGGGTGCTTGGTTTTCACCCGCCCTGAGCAGCGCCGGGAAGGAGCAGGCGACGAGGCTCATCAATTCCGGTTCGATCCGGCCGCTCTCGGTGTCACCGAACGCCTGGTTGCGGGCATCCACGGCATCCTGAAATCCCTCATTCTGGCTGATGCTGCCAAGTTCCTTTTTTATGTAGGGTGAATTGGCGGTATGGATTCTAAGGACGCGTGTGCTGCCGGGCGGGGACTGCAATTCCAGCTCGGTGATTTTGCCGTCCGCGACCAACACCGCGCCGGTGATCGCCTTGTCGAGTTGGTTGTTGATGGACAACTCGTAGTGGTCCGCATTGTTCTTGGTGAGTGTTGCCGTGACGCCACCGTTGTCCGGCGCGAGCCATTCGGAGCAGAGCAGGCGGCTGGTCCAGATCGGAACTTCGGCGCGAGCCTCGAGTTGCCCGGGGACGTGCTGCACACGCAGCGAGGAGGCCATGCTGCCCCGGGAGGGGCCGCCGTACTCGGAGCGGATGGCGCCCTGCGGGAAGCGGCCGCCAAGCCGGTAGTCGTCGTTGATCGGCGAATAAATGGATCCATAACTGCGGCCACGCATGAGCTCCTGCTGGCCCGGCAACACATCGACGATATGCAGTTCGTTCAGTTCGAGCTGACCGGCGCGCAGCTTGTAGCCGATGAAATAAATCAGCAGCGAAAAAATCGCAACGTACGCCGGGAAGGTCAGCCAGGTGAGCATTTGTTTGTTGATGCGCTTGAGCCAGATTCGGTCCACCGGCCCGATGATGACGAGGTAGGTGCCAAGCAGCAGGAGCAGCCAAATGACCGGTAACTTGCTGACCTGGCGGCTGGCGAGTATTGCTCCGTAAACGCCGTCGATGTGCAGTCGGCCGTACTGCCGGGCCGGTGATTCCGTCTCGAACCAGGCGGCATCCACCTTGGCCAAGCGCGCCCAGAACCAGGCGCGGTTCGTCCACGACTTGAACGGCTCGCGCTCAGGGTTGAAGCCGAGCACGCTCACCTGGCCCAAGCCACGGTTGGCCTCGGCGGCGATCGGTCGATCGTCGAGCTTGAGGAGCGCCGAGCCGTTGGCCAGGCGCACCCCGGCGGCGGCGAGTTGAGCAGCGGCGAACCCATCATCCGGGCGGCCGATGTTGGAGTAGCCGGCCTTGGTGAGCCATTGGCCAAGCGCTTGGCCAACGGCACTGTTTTGCACCGGGTCAAATTGGCCGCGAACCAAGCCGGCCAGCCAAGGCGTGCCGGTGACATCGCCGGGTTGATCTACTGCCAGCATCAGGTGCCCGCCGCCGAGCACCCATGTCGTGAGGGCGGCGGCCTGTCCGGGGCGCAGGTGAATGGCGCGGGCGGAGTTGAGGTAGAGCGAGCGCAGACCGCCCAGCGCGATGGGATCGTCGGGAAAGATGTCCGCCTGCAACTGCGACACGACCGGGGCAAAACTTTCATTCTCCCATCGGCGCTTGAAGCGAGTCTTGGGTAGAATCGGGCCGCCGGCCTGCTGGCCGCACAATGCCCCGACTAGGATGGTTTGTGCATCCACGCTGTCGAGTTTCAGTTCATCATGCTTGGCCACCGTCTTGCGGCCGTTACGCAGCCGGGCCGACCAGCCGGACTGGGTATCGGCGAACACCGGAATCGTGAACCGCTTGCGGGTGTTCGTGGCCAACTCGACATCGTATCGGTAAACCGGGTTGTCGCCGAAGCGCGGCCGCAACTCGATCTGGCCGTCGAAGGTCGGGCCGTCGTTGTGGATCTCGAACGTCACCGGGAACCAGTCGCCCTGCCGCGCCTTGCCGGCGAAGCCCATAAACACGTCGAACTGGATTTCGCCCTTGGCCAGGCCGCCGCCCGCGAGCAGGCAGGCAAGGCCCAGCTTGGCCAGCCGGGCCAGCGGAATGGCAGTGTCCCTTATCACCGGCGGGGAGCTAAAGGTGCAACCGGTTCGGGGTCAATCCCGAAGCCCAGCTCGGCACCGGGGTGATTTAAGCGTTGCGGTCTGCCGCATTTTTGGGTTCCCTCTGGCGTCCCATGAACTGGATCGCAAAAAAGAACCATTATCTCAAGGGTGCCGTGGCCGCGGCCGTGGCGTTGGCGACATTCCCCGCATTGGCGCAGGAGGAAAAACTGGCGGATGGACTGTACGCCGAGATTGAGACGGCCAAGGGAACCATCCTGGGCAAACTGGAGTTCGAGAAAACCCCAATGACGGTCGCCAACTTCGTCGGCCTGGCAGAGGGCACGAAACATTACTCCAAAACCGGCGGCGCGCCGGCCGATGCCAACGGCGCGTCGTATTACGACGGGTTGAATTTTCACCGCGTGATCGCCGATTTCATGATCCAGGGCGGCTGCCCGCTGGGCACCGGCACCGGCGGCCCGGGCTACAAGTTCCCGGATGAGATCGACACGACGCTGAAGCACACCGGCCCCGGGATTTTCTCGATGGCCAACTCCGGCCCCGGCACCAACGGCAGCCAGTTTTTCATCACCCACAAGGCGACGCCGTGGCTCGACGGCCGGCACACTGTGTTCGGTCATGTTGTCAAGGGGCAGGATGTCGTCAACGCGATCGCCAAGGGCG
>CAYWMH010000274.1:0-3417 GCA_964459315.1 uncultured Verrucomicrobiota bacterium | reverse complement strand
CGATCGCCTTGACCCAGCGCTCGGAGTTGCTGGCCGACGGTACCAGCACCAACCCATCCTGCACGATGCTCCCCTCCGGGGGCGACTGGCCCTCGGCCAACTCAAGCACCTCGGCGGCGACGGTCTGGCCCGCGTTCGTCGGCGACTCCATCTCGTAGGTGTACAGCGGCGAACCGGGCACCATGATCAGGGCGAGCACCATCGCCAACCCCGCGACAAACACGCCGGTGGAAATCTTCAGCGCACGCCAATCTTCCGGGGACAGTTTCTGAGCCTCGAGGTCGCTGGCATCAACCGGTGTCGGCCCGCCTTCCTCTGCCGGTTTGGCGGCCAGGCGTTTCTCGACAATTCCATCGGCGACGAACCAGCCGGTGCCGGTCATCACCACGGTCGAGGCGATCATGAAACTCCAGTTGCAGGCGGGGTTCAGTTGATAGTTGGGGTCGATCACCTGAGCTCCACCGTTGGCCAAACCGGCCAGCAGTGGCTCGAGGCTGGTGATGAACAGGTTCGCGTTGAAACCAGCCGCCACGCCGGCAAACACCGCCGCCAAGCCGGCGAGCGGGGAGCGGCCGACCGCCTTGTACAGCGCGGCGGCCAATGGCGGCAAGATGATGTAGCCGGCGTCCGAGGTCATCGACGACATGATGCCCATGAACACCACCGCCGGAGTGAGCAGCCGCGCCGGCACCACCATCAGCATCGCCTTGAGTGCGGAGCCAATGAAACCGGTTCGTTCCGCGATGCCTATTCCCAGCATCCCGACCAGCACGATGCCAAGCGGGGCGAAGTTGATGAAATTCTTGACCATGCTCGAAATCGCCCAGTACAGGCCATCGCGGGTCAGGATGTTTTCGGCCTCGTACGATTTGCCGGTGGCCACCCACTCGACCTGCGCATCCCCCGCTTGGCCAAGCGCGGTCGTTTGCTCCGGCAGGCGCTCCTCGACAACCCAATGCGCCTTGGCCGCCACCGCCGAGGCGATCATCACCAGCACCGTGCCGATGAGAAACAGCGTCGCGGGGTCCGGCAGATGATTTCCAATTCGCTCGATCGAGCCCAGCCAGCCGCCTTTGGCTTTGGGCTTTGTCGAGGGTGTGCTTTCTGTCATCGGTTCGAGAAAGCGCGGATATTGCCCAGCCAAGCGGGCAGGTCAATTCCCGATTGCTTTTTGAACATTCCGCCCCCAGTATCGGTCCACGCAAACGAGGATGAAGCATTCCATTACAATTCTGGCCCTCATCGGTATCCTGACCGCCCCGCTTGGCCAAGCGGTCGAGTTGTCCGAGAAGGACAGCGGCAAAATCGCCCGGGTCGTCGGGTTTCTGCTCTCCCAAACCCACTTCAAGCGTACGCCCCTCAACGACGACATCTCGGCGATGTTCCTACGTAAATACATGGAATCGCTCGACTACAGCCGGATGGTGTTCCTGCAGACTGACTACGAGGAGTTCGAGGCCAAGTACGGCACGCTGCTCGACAACCTGACCAAGCGTGGCGACGTCTCGCCGGCCTTCGAGATTCACAAGCGATATTTCACCCGACTCAAGACAGCGCACGGCTGGCTGGACGAAATCATCTGGAGGGACTTAGACTTTACCCTCGACGAATCGTTCACCCCAAACCGGACCAAGGTCGACTGGCCGGCGACCGAGACCGAGGCGCGCGACCTGTGGCGCAAACGCATCAAATACGAGGTGCTTGGCACCCGCCTCGGCAAACGACGCGGCGTCGAGGCCATGAATGCCAAGGCGAACAACGACGAAATCATTAAGAAGTCAGACGGCACACCGGTCAAGCCGTACGACATCAAGGCCGAAAAGGAGAAAATCATGCGCCGCTACGAGCGTTTCCTCCGCGTCCGCACCGAGATGGACTCCGGCGACGTACTGCAGGTTTACCTCACCGCCCTCTCCAACGGCTACGACCCACACTCCGACTACTTCAGCCCGCTCGAGGCGGAGAATTTCGAAATCAACAACATCAAGCTCTCCCTCACCGGCATCGGCGCCCGGCTGCAGTGGGACGATGGTTACACCAAGCTGATCGAACTCGTCCCCGGCGGCCCGGCCATCCGCAGCAAGAAACTGAAGCCGGGCGACCGTATCATCGCTGTCGCCCAGGGCGAGGACGGTGATCCAGTGGATGTAATCGAGATGGAACTCGACAAGGTGGTCGACAAGATTCGCGGCGAGAAAGGCACACTGGTTCGTCTCACCATCATCCCGGCGGATGCCGCCGACGACAGTGAGACTAAGGAAGTGGGCCTGATCCGTGACAAGATCAAGCTGACCGACAGCCTGGCCAAGGGACAAGTCATCGATTACCCGGAGGAGGACGGCTCGCGTCCCCGCCTCGGCGTGATCAATCTGCCCCAATTTTACAAGGACTGCGCTTTCGACGTGGCGTCGATCCTCGGGCGATTCGAGCAGGAAAAAGTCACCGGCGTCGTGCTGGATCTCCGGCGCAACGGTGGAGGTCTGCTACCCGAGGCCGTCAAAGTGGCCGGCCTCTTCATCGAACAGGGGCCGATGGTTCAAGTCATCGACAGCCGCCGCCGCAAACAGGTTCTCCAGGACAACGACACCAAGGTTGGCTATGACGGCCCGCTGATCGTCCTGGTTGGCAAATTCAGCGCCTCCGCCTCGGAGATCGTCGCCGCCGCGCTGCAGGATTACGGTCGGGCGCTTACGGTCGGCAGCCTCTCCACCCACGGAAAGGGCACGGTCCAGACCATCATGCCGCTCAATAACTGGGTGCGGCTTCCCGATTCCGGAAAACTCAAGTTGACCGTCTCCAAGTTTTACCGCGTCGTCGGCAGCACCACCCAGAAACAGGGCGTCACCCCGGACATCATCCTGCCCACCCCTTACGACTATATGGATATCGGCGAGGCCACACTGCCCAATTGTCTCGAGGCCGATCACACTCAAAAGTTGGAATTCCAGGGGGTCAACCGGGTGGCCATGCACATCGACCCGTTGACCAAGCGCTCGAGTGCGCGCATCGAGGACGACCAGGACTTCGCCTATATTCTCGAGGACATCGAGACGCTCAAGGAACGCCTCGAAGACAAGTCGGTTTCACTCAGCGAAGCCAAGCGACTGGCCGAGAAGGACGAGGAAAAGGCCAAGCGCGAGACTCGAAAGAAAGAGCGCGAAGCGCGCGGCGATAACGGCGAAACGGTCTACGCTCTCTCGATCAAGATGATCAAGACCGACACCAAGCTCGGTGAAGAGATCGAGAACGAGGAAAAGCCAATTCGCCTCGAGGAGGAAAACGAGGACGAGGAGGTCGAGGAGGAAGAAGACGAACCGAAACTCGACCCGCACCTGCGCGAGACTCTGCACATCCTCCAAGATTACATCAGGCTGCTCGATCCGAAGAAGCAAATCGCCGCCAAGGACAACGGCAAGG
>CAYWMH010000273.1:0-3463 GCA_964459315.1 uncultured Verrucomicrobiota bacterium | reverse complement strand
TTCCACGTCTGGTCAAGCTGCCGAAATTGACCGAGCTGCACCTCGGTGAAACCGATATCACTGACAAAGGCACGGTCGCGCTCGCGGCGCTTGGCCAATTGCATAAACTTTGGCTGCACGACACGAAGCTGACCGACGCCAGCGTCCCGCGCCTGTCCAAGCTGAAGAAACTGCAGTCGCTTTACCTCCACCGTTCAAGGCTCACGATCGATGGCGTGCGAAAGCTGCAAAAGGCGCTTCCCAAATGCCGAATTTACTACGGCTCCGCGACCGCCCCGGAATAAACTAAAATGAAAAATAAGCAACGAACTGTTCGTTCCATTCACGCGTGGCTTGGGTTGATCACGGGGATTCAACTGCTGTTTTGGTGCGCTGGCGGGCTGGTGTTCTCGACGCACGACATCGAGTGGGTCCGCGGCAACCATGGCCGCGACAGTTCGACACCGGCCACGCTTCAGCCGCAAACCATCGCCACCTCTCCCGCCGGTGCCATCGCGGCAAGCGGCCTGGCGAACGTGCACGAGGTCACACTGACCATGTTGCTTGGCAAGCCGGTTTACCGGCTTACGGGCGAAGGCGGCTCGGCGCTGGTCGATGCCGGCAGCGGCAAGGTGTTCACGATCGACGAATCGCAGGCGCGGGACATCGCACAGGCCGACCGGGCTCAACCGCCGGAGGTCACTCAAGCGGCGCTGCTCACGGCCGATGCCCCGACCGAGTTTCGCGGGCGTAACCTCCCCGCGTGGCAGGTGAAACTGGCGGACGCGGACAACACGCACATTTACATCGACCAAGCCACCGGCGCAGTCGCGGCGCGGCGCAACGATGCGTGGCGGAGGTTCGATTTTTTCTGGATGCTGCACACGATGGACTACTCCGGCCGCGATGATTTCAACACACCGTGGCTCATCGGATTCTCGGTGCTCGGCCTGTTGTCGGTCGGTTCCGGCTGGGTAATATGGCTGTTCCGGCTCTTCCGCAAAACCGGCCGCGCGACGGCATGAGCGCCGCCATGTTCGGGATCGTTCACGAGGACGACGAGTTGCTCGCGGTCAACAAGCCGGCCGACCTCGTTTGCCACCCGACCAAGGGCGACGAATACAGCAGCCTGATCAGCCGTGTGCGGCTGCACCTTGGCCAAGCGGCCGCCCACATGATAAACCGACTCGACCGCGAGACCACTGGCGTTGTCTTGTTCGCCAAGCGCGACGAGGCAGCGAAGGAACTGCGGAAGCTTTGGGAGAGCGGCACCGTGAAAAAGTCTTACGAAGCGATCGTGCACGGCCACATCGAGCCGGACTCCGGGCTGATCGACCAGCCGCTTGGCCGGGACGATGCCAGCCCGGTGGCGATCAAGGATTGCGTGCGCCCCGACGGCCGGACGGCCCAGACCGGCTTCACGGTGGCCAGGCGGTTTTCGCGGGCGGAAGGGGTATTCACCCTCCTGCGCGTGCAGCCGCGAACCGGTCGCAAGCACCAGATTCGGATTCACCTCGGCCACCTCGGCCACCCGATCGTCGGCGACAAACTTTATGGGCACGACGAGGACTGCTACCTCGCTCTCGTCGAGCGGCGCCTCACCGATGAGCAGCGGCGGGCGTTGCTGCTGCCGTGCCATGCGCTACACGCCGGCGAACTCACCTTTGAATGGCGAGGGCGAGAATGGCAATTCACCGCCAAGCCGGAGGCTTGGTTTATGCGGTTTTGTAGCGGGTAGCCGCCACGCCTGGCCAATGGTTATTTCTCGACAACCCAGATGTTGCGGTAGCGGACTTGGTTGCCGTGGTCCTGCAGGTGGAGGAAGCCTGGCTCCGGCCCCTCGGCCAGCGGGCTGGCGGCGGTACGCTTGGGCAGCTCAACGTTGTCATGGATCACCACGCCGTTGTGGCGGACGGTGGCGCGGGCATTGGCGGTTTTTTTGCCCTCCTTGTCGAACTTGGCCGCGGTGAAGTCGATGTCGTACGTCTGCCATTGCAGCGGCGGGAGGCACATGTTCGTGTCCGGGGCCGCGATGGAGTAGATGCCGCCGCACTCGTTGTCCCTGCCGGCGAGTCCAAACGAGTCGAGCATCTGCACCTCGTAGCGGGCCTGCATGTAACAGCCGCTGTTGCCCCTCCCCTGGCCGCGTTTCTTCGGCTCGTACGGCAGGCGGAACTCAAGGTGCAGCGTGTGGTTCTGAAATCGCCTGATGCTGTTCGCGCCCTGCATTAGCAGGCCGGTATCGGTCATGCGCCCCGGCTTGAAATTCTTCGCGGATTTTCCGTCAAACAGCACGATCGCGCCCTCGGGCGGCTTGGCACCAATCGTCGGGCTTTTGCGCACAGTGCGGTCGATGGCGAACTCCTGCCCGTCGCGCGAGAAGGTCAGCTTGCCGCCGGTGATCGATTTACCGGTGGTGCCGCCGGTGAAGGTGACCGTGTTGCCATCGCGCGTGCCGTCGTACTCGCGCTTCTCCTCCGTGCCATCATCGTAGCCGGCACCAGGCAGGCCGCCCGGATAGAGCACGAGCCGGAATTGGCCGTCGCCCAGCGCGATAACCTGTGCACCAACGTCGAATTGGCCGGCCAGCACCCCGGCGTATTCGCCCTGGAACGCGTAGTCGGCGTCGGGCTTGAGCGGGTCTGCGGTGAGAGGGTTCAACCCCGCCAACAGGATGCCGGTGGCGAGGCACAACGGGAGTCGTTTATTCTTTAACATGGTGCTTCTCGGCAACCCGTATCGCGCTTGGCCAAGCGAGTCAACCGTAATTGGTTTTTTTCAATGCAAAGGAAACACCAAGTCACAGAGGGGAAAGAACGCACACACCCGCTTGGCCAATCAATTCTGGCAGTACGAACCACGAAAGCGGCATCGCATGTACTCTCCCCACCGGGAGAAAGGACAAGGCGAGGGGGCGCTCAGCCTCAGCGTAACATCGCTTGAGAAAAGCCCGGCCTAAATCGTGATGTCATCGACAATGGGATCAAGCCGAGTGGCATCCCCCTGATCCGGCCTTTCGGCCGCCTTCTCCCCGGCTTGGGGGAGAAGGAAACAGAAAGCGAACCATCCGCTTGGCTGCTGTTTTTTGCTTTCATCACCGGGCGATTTGCCGATGATGCGCGGGCTCTTTTTTTGGCATGAAGATTGTTCTCGCATACTCAGGAGGGCTCGACACCTCCGTTTTGTTGTCCTGGATCAGGGAGAAGTACTCCGCCGAGGTCATCGCGTTCTGCGCCGACATCGGGCAGGAGGAGGAAACCAAGGGGCTGCGGCCGAAGGCACGCAAGACCGGCGCGTCGGAGATTTACATCGACGATCTGCGCGAGGAGTTTGCCACCGATTTCATTTTCCCGATGATGCAGGCCGGCGCGATCTACGAGGGACAATATTTTCTCGGCACCAGTATCGCGCGGCCGCTGATCGCCAAGCGGATGGTGGAGATCGCCCGCAAGCATAGGGCACAGGCCATCGCCCACGGCGCCAC
>CAYWMH010000272.1:0-3477 GCA_964459315.1 uncultured Verrucomicrobiota bacterium | reverse complement strand
AGCCGCGGACAAAAAGCCGATGACCGAGGGCGAAAAACTCCAGCACAAGCTCAACAAAGCTGTCGAGCGCGAGGATTACGAGGCCGCCGCCAAGCTGCGCGACCAGCTCAGCAAGCTCAACGACAAAAAGAAGGGCTGAGCCCGCCACGGCATACGTGTCTTCGCAGACCACGGCCATCTCAAAGCCGCCTGCCCAAAAAAACTTGCCCGTTCCAGAGGCTTCGCCGAAGCTGCCGCTCCCCGAACCGTCACAAGACAGCATGAGCGCAGACGCAAAAATCCAGGAACTCGGCCTCGAGTTGCCTCCCGCCCCGCCGCCGATGGGCGTCTACAAGCCGATCGTTCTCGACGGCAACCTCGCCTACCTCTCCGGCCACGGCCCGGTCCTGCCGGACGGCACCCTGATGAGCGGCCGCGTTGGCGACGACCTCGACCTCGAGGCCGGGTATCAATCCGCCCGGCAGGTCGGCCTCACCCTGCTCGCCACGCTCCGGGCCAACCTCGGCAGCCTCGACCGCGTCCGGCGCGTCATCAAGGTGCTCGGCATGGTCAACTGCACCGCCGATTTCCCCGACCACCCCAAGGTCATCAACGGCTGCAGCGAGTTGTTCGCGCAGGTCTGGGGGGAGGAACACGGCGTCGGCGCGCGCAGCGCCGTCGGCATGGGCTCGCTGCCCGGCAACATCCCCACCGAGATCGAGGCCATCTTCGAGATCGACTGACCGGCATGGCCGACGACTGGCATACCCTCGCCAGCCCGGACGAAATCCCCTCGCCCGCCCTCCTCGTTTACCCCGACCGCGTCGCGGAAAACATCCGGCACATGATCGCCGCACTTGGCCAGGCGGAACGACTGCGGCCCCACGTCAAGACGCACAAGATGGCCGAGATCGTGCAGATGCAAATCAAGGCCGGCATCGTCAAATTCAAGTGCGCCACCATCGCCGAGGCGGAGATGCTTGGCCAAGCGGGAGCGCGGGATGTGCTGCTGGCCAATCAGCCGGTTGGTCCGAACGTCGATCGGTTGCTCGGCTTGGCCGGCTGGTTTCGGGACGTCCGGTTTTCCACCATCGCCGACGATGCCGGAGCCGTCGGTGCCTTGGCCGAGGCAGCCCAGGCAGCCGGCATCACCCTGCCGGTCTGGCTCGATCTCGATCCCGGTATGGGCCGCACCGGTATCGCGCTTGGCCAAGCGGCTGTAACGCTCTACAAGCTGATCGACCAGTTGCCCGGCGTCGAGCCGGCCGGGCTGCATCTTTACGACGGCCACCTGCACGACAACGACCCGACCCAGCGCTTGGCCAAGTGGCAGGCGATGATGGACGCCGTGCGCGCCTTCCGCGCCGAGCTAGAGGCCGGCGGCCTGCCGGTGCCGGGCGTGGTCGCTGGCGGCACGCCGACCTTCCCGTTTCACGCACAGCATACCGACCACGAGTGCAGCCCCGGCACAACGCTGCTTTGGGACTTCGGCTACCGCGACAAGTTCCCCGACCTCGATTACCAGCAGGCCGCCATGCTGCTGGCACGCGTTATTAGCAAGCCGGGCGGCGACAGCATCACGCTCGACCTGGGTCACAAGTCGGTCGCGGCGGAGAATCCGCATCCGCGAGTGCAAGTCATCGGACTCGACGACGCCGAACCCGTGGTTCACAGCGAGGAACACCTCACTCTCCGCACGGCCAAGGCGGCGGACTTCAAGGTCGGCGACTGCCTCTACGGCATCCCGCGACACATCTGCCCGACCGTTGCGCTGTACGACCGGGCACACGTGATTCGCGGCGGCAAACTCGCCGGCCAATGGCCCATCACCGCCCGCGCCCGTAAACTCACTTACTGAACCCGATGACTCACCCCTCGAACGCCGAGACGCGCTGCCTCCGCCAAAGCCGGCGGGAGTTGTGGCTGATCCTGCTGGCCTGGCTCGGCTGCGCGCTGTGGGTGATCGGCTACTGCTCGCTCAACGCCTATGACCTCGCGCCGGAAGAAGTGGCCACCTTGCTGGGCTTTCCCGACTGGGTGTTCTGGGGGGTCGTGACCCCGTGGATGGTCGCAAACGGGTTCACATTTTGGTTCTGCCTGCGCGCCCTGAAAAATGACGAGGACGAGGAGGCAACACCATGAACGAGGCCGCCCCCGTCAGCACAGTCAACCCGGCCCTGGTGAGCTTCGCAATCTACCTGTTTGGCGTCTTTTTTCTCGCGTGGCTCTCGAGCCGCGTCCGGCAAAAGAAGGAATTTGTCGGGGAATATTTTCTCGGTAGCCGCAGCCTCGGCCTTTGGGCGTTTGCGTTGACGTTCGCGGCGACCAGCGCCTCGGGCGGCAGTTTTATGGGATTCCCGTCGCTGATCTACACGCACGGCTGGGTCCTGGCGCTGTGGATCGCGAGCTACATGGTGGTGCCGCTCGTCGGCATGGGCCTGCTGGGCAAGCGCGTGAACCGGCTCGCCCGCCAATCCGGCGCGGTGACGATTCCCGACCTCATCAAGGCTCGGTTCAAGTCGGAATCGGTCGGGATGATTGCCACGTTACTGGTGCTTTTCTTCATGTTTTTTTACCTGCTCGCCCAGTTCAAGGCCGGGAGCAAAATCATGACCACCCTGCTGCAGGATGTGGTCGTTTACCAGTCGGCCGTGAACGCCGTCGGCAGCGCGATCGACGGTGTTTGGTGGATCGGCAGTGCGGAACCCGACTACGTACTGTGCCTGCTGGTGTTCGCGTTCTCAGTGATCGTGTACACGGCGTTCGGCGGCTTCCGCGCGGTGGTGTGGACCGATGTGATGCAGGGCATCGTCATGGGGGCCGGGGTGATCATCCTGCTGTTCCTCACGCTGAGCCAAGTGGGCGGACTGACAAAGGCCACCGAGCAGTTAAAGGAAATGACGCCGCCCGAGACCGGAATCGGCCTCATCTCGCTTGGCCAAGCGCAACCCGACACGACCGTATTGCCCAAGCTTAGTTGGCTGCGCCTGACCGATGGCGGCATCGCGCGGCTGGCGGAACAGGTGAGCTTGACCGAGGGCGAATCCGAGGCCAAGGCCAAACTGCTCCGGATTACGACTCCGTCGGAAGTGGGCCGCATCCTGCCGACCCAGTTTCCCTTCCCTGTCAGCGCCACTTTCACGGCGGACGAAACCAAGGGCTACGGCCAGGGTCAGAAGGGCGTTTACGTCAGCGCGCCGGGGCCGCATCCGGAACGGAAGGACGGCTTTCTCAATGTCTGGCTGGCGATCAGTTTCTTTTTCTTCTGGGCCTTCGCCTCTGCCGGGCAGCCGAGCAACATGGTTCGCCTTATGGCGTTCAAGGGCACGAACGTCCTGCGCAACGCCATCCTCACCGTGTCGGTCTACTACACGGTCATCTATCTGCTGCTGGTGGTGATCTTTTGCTGCGGCCGCATCCTGCTTCCCGGCATGGAGGTGGACTCGGATCGCATCATGCCGGAACTCGCCGCCAAGGTCACCAGCAACGCCGGCGTGC
>CAYWMH010000271.1:0-3481 GCA_964459315.1 uncultured Verrucomicrobiota bacterium | reverse complement strand
TGGCCATCACTGGGCTGCGGCTGCTGGCAGCCAGCAAAAACCTTGTCCTGTCGGCGGAGCGGCAGGGAAAGAACAAGACCATCTCCCAGATCACGGCGATCATTGCGCTACTGGTCACGCACAGTCACGGTGAATGGGGCGTTGTCGGCCAATTCTTCGCCTTTGAGATCGCCGGGCACGCCTGGGCGTGGTGGGTGGCGGAGATTTCCAAGTGGGTCGCCGTGGCCCTGACCGCCCTGTCCGGTTTCCTGTATCTTTGGAAAAACCGCGAGGTGTACCTTAACGACTGCTGACCCGTGGCCCGGCTCGTTCTTCTCATCGCACAGGGGCTGGGAACCGGCCGTTCGCCGGTGGCGCCCGGCACGGTCGGAACACTGCTTGGCCTGCCGCTGTTCATCCTGCTGCTGCTGCCGGGCAATCTTTTGTTTTTCGTCGGGTCGATGCTGGTACTGGGCTTGGCGTCGGTCTGGCTGTGCGGCCGCGCGGAGACACTGCTTGGCCAGCGTGACCCCGGCTCGGTGGTTATCGACGAGATCGTCGCGGTGCCACTCTGTTTTGCCGGCTGGGTGTCGTCGCTCTACTTCGCCAACGGCGCGATGCCGGAGTGGATTTATTTCTTCAACGCGAAAACCTGGTTCGGGTCGGTGGGTGTCGTGTTGCTGTTTCGGCTGTTTGACATTGCCAAGCCGTGGCCGGTGGGGCCAAGCCAGTCGCTCCCCGGTGGCTGGGGCGTGACGATCGACGACCTGCTGGCGGCCCTGTACGTCAACCTCATCACGCTGCTATTCTTGGCTTGAGCGCCCGACGGCTTGGCCTAAACTTGGCCAAGCGCTCAAGCCTATGAAGACCCCAGCCCCAGCCGCGATCCTGTTCGCGGGACTCCTTTCACTCCAACTCACCCAGGCGCAACCGCCGCTCGACACCAAACCGTTGACCATCGAGGGCGACATCGCCTCTCACCTCGTCGCCGGAGTCGACCGGTTCCTGTTGCGCGAACTGTCCGACTCTGTCGCCCAGCGCGCTCGGCATTGGCAACGCGACTTCACTTCCCACGAAGCCTACGCCAAATCCGCCGAGCCGAACCGCCAGCGCTTGGCACACATCATCGGGCTAAGGGACGAGCGGGTCGAGTTCGATGGGTTGACGCTCGCGAGCACGACGGCCGAGTCGGCGCTCGCCGGGCAGACGGAGCGCATCACCGTCCGCGCGGTTCGTTGGCCGGCGTTTGGCGACGTAACCGCCACCGGCCTGCTGCTCGAGCCGCGCGGCCGGGACACCGTGGCCAACGTGGTCGCGTTGCCCGACTGCAACCAATTTCCCGAGCAGATCGCCGGGCTGGAGAAGGGGCTGCCGCCCAAGCTGCAGTTTGCACGTCGCTTGGCCGAGAGCGGCTGCCGGGTCGTCGTGCCGTTGCTGGTCAATCGCGCCGAGAAAATGTCGAAACTGTCCAACCGCGAGTACCTTTACCGTGCCGCCTTCGAGATGGGGCGGCACCTCGTCGGCTACGAAGTGCAGCAGTCACTGGCCGTGGTGGACTGGTTCAAGCGGCGTTGGGCGGACACCCCGGTCGGTGTTGTCGGCTGGGGCGAGGGCGGCCTGATCGCCCTTTACGCTGCGGCAGTGGACACGCGGATCGATGCCGCCTGCGTGAGCGGCTACTTCGACTCGCGCCAGGACATTTGGCAGGAACCGATCGACCGGAATGTGTTCGGCCTGCTTGAGCAGTTTGGTGATGCCGAGTTGGCGTCACTCATCGCGCCGCGTGCCTTGATCATTGACGCTGCAAAAGGCCCTGAGGCGATCATTCCCGGCGGCCGTGGCGCGCCGGCTCGGGTGGTGACGCCGGCGATCGAGTCGGTGCGCGCCGAGGTGGCCCGTGCCCGTCAAATGACCAGCGGCTTGGAGCCGGAACCGGTCATCAAACTGCTCGCCACCATCGAGCCGCTTGGCGGCCAGGCGCTTGGCCAATTTTTGGAAACACTCCAGCCGGGAGCCGCGCTTGGCCAAGCGGGTACGGCGAACATTCCCGACCGGCGCAAGGGCTTCCATGCGGCCAAGCGCCACGCGAAACAGATGCACAAACTGGATCGGCACACCCAATGGCTGCTCCGTGAAAGCCCGTACGTTCGCAAACAATTCTACAGGCCGGACACCTCGTCGCTCGCCAAGTTTGAGGCGAGCAACGAAAAATATCGCAGGCTGTTTTACGACGAGTTTATTGGCCGGTTCGACAACGAGGTGCTACCGTTCAACGCGCGCAGCCGAAAAAGTCACGAATCGGAAAAGTGGGTTGGACACGAGGTCGTGCTCGACGTGTTCCCGGATGTGATCGCATACGGGATTTTGATTCTACCGCGCGATATGAAACCGGACGAGCAGCGTCCGGTGGTGGTTTGCCAGCACGGCTTGGAGGGGCGGCCGCGGGACATTATTGAGGGGGATCATTATGCTTACCACGACTTTGCCGCCAAGCTGGCCGAGCGCGGGTTCATCACCTTCTCACCCCAAAACCTGTACATTTTCACCGACCGTTTTCGCACCCTCCAGCGGAAGGCCAATCCGCTAAAAAAGTCACTGTTTTCAGTGATAATCCCGCAACATCAGCAGATCGTGGATTGGCTAAAAACCCTCCCCTATGTTGATAAAAAACGGATTGCATTTTACGGGTTGAGCTACGGAGGGAAAACGGCAATGCGCGTGCCGCCGGTTGTCACCGATTACTGTCTGTCCATCTGCTCTGCCGATTTCAACGAGTGGGTTGACAAGAACGCCTCAACACGCAATCCGCACAGCTACGTGAAAAGCGGCGAGTACGAAATCTTTGAGTGGGACTTGGGCAGCACATTCAACTACGCGGAGATGGCGGGACTGATCGCGCCGCGTCCATTCATGGTTGAGCGCGGCCATCACGATGGGGTTGCGTCTGATGAAACGGTGGGCTTTGAATTTGCAAAGGTGCGTTACTTGTACCAGGGGAAACTGAAGTTGCCGGGGCGTTGCGAGATCGAGTGGTTCGATGGGCCGCATACCATCAATGGCGAAGGCACGTTCGAGTTTCTTCACCGTCATCTCAACTGGCCAAGGCGATAAAGCCGGGCCGCGTTGCAGGAAGATTTTTGGTAAAAAAAGGAGGGTAAAAAAATTCATTTTTTTGTTTTTTTCTGTTGCCAAAAAAAAAAACGGCCCTAGAGTAACTATCCCAAGAAGTTGGCTCTTCCTGAAGAGCGCATCTTAAACAGGATAAGATCCACGTTTTGTTGTGGAAGAAATCCAAAACCAAGGAGGTGACAACGAACAAATGGCCGCAAAGAAAAAAGCCAAGAGAAAGGCAGCCAAGAAGAAAGCAGCGCCCAAGCGGAAAGCTGTGAAACGGAAGGCAGCCAAGAAGAAGGCAGCGCCCAAGCGTAAAGCCAAGAAAAAGGCAGCGCCGAAGCGTAAAGCCAAGAAAAGGGCGAAGCGCAAATAAGAAAACAACCCTTCA
>CAYWMH010000270.1:0-3491 GCA_964459315.1 uncultured Verrucomicrobiota bacterium | reverse complement strand
CGAGGTTGTTGAGTGCCTGAAACAGTCGCTGGCTGTCGGCCCGCAGGGTGAGAGCTTCCGGGATGTTGTTTTCCAGTTGCACCTTTTTTTTGTCTGCCATCTCCCGGAGACCGTCCAGCACCCCGTTGGCGAGCTGGCGGAGATTCACCTCGCGCAGGTCTAGTCCGGTGCCGCCGGACTCGAGGGCGGACAGTGTCAGGATGTCCTCAATAAGGTAGGCCAGCCGGTCGGAGTGGTTCTCGATTTTTTTCAGGAACCGGTGGGCGGTCGTCCCGGTATCCGTTTCGGCGTCGAGCAGCGTCTCGACATAGCCCTTGATTATGGAGAGGGGAGTACGCAACTCGTGGCTGACATTGGCTACGAACTCCTGACGCAGATTCTCAAGGCGCTTGAGCCGGGTGAGGTCGTGAAACAGGAGAATGGCGCCGCGGTGGCTACCCTGTTTTTCGCGTAGCGCCACGCCGTTGACTTGCAGGAAGCGTTGGTCGAGGCCGGGTAGCGTGAATTCTTCCTGAACGACGCTAGATTCCCCCTTCAATCGCCCGACCAGCTCATTGGCCTGATGGATGCGGATGGCCTCCATGACGGTTCGGCCCTTTGGATCTTCGGCCAACCCGAACAGCCTGCAGAAGGCTGGGTTGGCAAACTCGATAAGCCCGTCCGGGCTGGTGAGCAGCACGCCCTCAGGCATGTTGGTGAACACGTCGGTCATGCCGGGCACCTTGGTAGCGTCGTCCGCTTGGGCAAGTGCCCGGTAGCGTTGAAGCCACCAAAGCTGCAGGCCAATGAGTCCAAGCAGCAACAGGATGGCAATGTACCAGCCGGTCATTCGTTTGAGTTGGCCAAGCGGTAGCCGACGCCGCGCACGGTCTGTAGGCAGTCGGCCGCCGGGCCCAGCTTGGCGCGGAGGCGCTGCATCGTGGTGTCCACCGTGCGGGTGTCGAGCGTCGGCTCATAGCCCCAGACATCGCGCAGTAGAGTCTCGCGAGGCTGCACCTCGCCGGGGCGGCTAGCCAACAGGGCGAGCAGCTTGAACTCAGTGGCGGTGATGTTCACACTCAGGCCATCGACCGTGGCCTGGTGACGGACGGTGTCCAGCCGGAATGGCCCGGCCTCGATGATTTCGACACCCTGTTTGCTTTCGCCGGTGAGCCGCAGCAAATTCCTGACCCGCAGCACCAATTCGCGAGGGCTAAACGGCTTGGTCACGTAGTCGTGTGCGCCCAACTCGAGGCCCTTGATGCGATCCTCCTCGGCGGCGCGGGCGGTGAGCATCAGGATGGGGATGTCGCGCGTCTTTGGGTCGCTCCGGAGCAGTCTGCAAATCTCGAGGCCATTGATGCCGGGCAGCATCAGGTCGAGAATCAGCAGACTGGGCAAAAGCTCGCGGGCCATCTTGAGCGCCTGATCGCCGTTGTCCGCGACGTTTACCTTGAACTGCTCCTTCTCGAGGTGAAACTCGACCAGCTCGAGGACGTCCGGCTCGTCGTCCACCACCAGGATGCGGATGTCTTTCGTGCGCGGCATGGGAATCACCCGCCACCTGCATGGCGGATATCCTTGGCCTCGTGCAACAGGACGGCGTCCTCGGCGACGTTTTTTGCGTGGTCGGCGATCCGCTCGAGGCATTTGCTGATTACTGCCAGATGGCGGCAACGCCGGATATTTTCCGGCTCGGCCTCCATTAGATCGGTCAAGGCGTCCTGGTGCGCCTGGTTCATGGCGTCGACCTGCGCATCCCGGGGGATCACGCCGCGGGCGAGCACCGTGTTGCCGGTGACATAGGCGTCGAGCGCGTCCTTCAGCATGGCGTTGGCGAGGGAGGTCATCCCGGCGATGTCGGGCGGTGTGGCAAGGGCGGGGAGGGCCATGAGGTTGACGGCCCGGTTGGCGATGGTGGTCGCCTCGTCGCCGACGCGCTCGAGTTCGCGGGCAATCTTCATGCCGCAGGTCACCTGGCGCAGCTCGAACTCGCCCGGGGTCTGGGCCAGCAGGCCAAGCGCAACGCGGTCGATCTCGATTTCAAACTGGTCGATGGCCGAGTCGGTCTCGATCGCCTGTCGGGCCAGTGGCTCGTCGCGGTCGAGATGGGCACGCACCGCGCGGGTGACTGCACCCTCTGCATGGCTGGCCATGATCAGGAGCGTTTCCTTGAATTGAGCGAGCGTTTGTTGATCAAATGCCATGCTTGGCCAAGCGGAGTGTTGGGGTTCGTGCCTTAAGATTCAAGGAATCAAACAGGACGCGCTTGGCCAAGCGCAACGATGGGGTGGGCAATCGCCAGCCAACCGGGAGTGTACACCGCGATCATGCACCCAAGCGGGGCCAAGGCAACCGAAAACCGGGGCTCTGCCCCGCCGCTTGGCCAGGCGCTTGGTCAAGCGAACGCCAAAAAAAGGGCCCGGCCAAGGCCGGACCCTTTGTTGGTTTAGTTGGTGGTGTGAATTTTATTTCACCGCGCGGCCATACTGCATCGCCTGGTCCGCTGGGATGGTCGCCGGGCTGGTCAAGCCGGAGTCTTGCCACGGACCGTTCACGGTTGCCGCCGCCTCCAGCCTGCCCTCGAACGTCACGGTGACCGTGCCGTCCCCATTGTTCACGATGCTCAGCGCCGGCGGTGTCGCCGGTTCATCAGCGACGCCAAGATGACCTTCAACGAGCTTTCTGTCCGCGTCACTGAGGGCAGAGCCGAATATAATCAACTGCTCAACATCTCCGACAAAGTCGTAGCCGCTTGAGCTGTATGCACCAATGAGCATTGCCGCGTTGGCTTTGACATTGTTGGAGGGCGTGCCTCCGACATTCAGGTCTGTGCCGTTGGCATAAAAAGCATGGCTGTCAGCCGTTAGCACAGTACTCCAAACCGTGGATACTCCATCATAGGCCGTGATGTCGTCCCCGGCGTAGGTTGTTCCGTTGTACTGCTCGACAACAAACCCGCCCGCGCCGTCATCTCTTTGGTGGGATGTGCTGTTTATGCCAATATTGTAGACATATGTACCCGACGTGGCAAAAGGAGCATCCGCACTGTAATTCCCAACCCAAAAGACGGTGAGTTCCTTGGATTCAGCATTGGAGAGTGCTCCCTCCAGATATCTTCCATCCGCACCAACATCTGTATCGTCAAATGTCAGTTTGCCGCTGCCATCATATGTGATGAGTTCCGCCGCCCCGCCACCACGTTGGGTTGATCGAACAATCATGCCATCGAGGTAGCCGCCGTTCCCATCAATCGGGGTCCAGGAAACCACAGCGTTGCCATCGGTCTTGACTCCATGTTTCCCGTCATAGTGGGCGATCAATGAGTCAAGCGCCTGGGCTGATAAACCAGAAACAACTGAGGAAAGACCATCCACCTTGACTGCCACATAGATGTTGTCGATTGCCCACCACCAGTTGTTGTGCCCCTGTTTTTCCCAGGAAATCACAGCGGTCTGTGCCCCCGCCGGATTGTTCAGATTCAGCGAGACGGTTTCATTGTAGGCTGTAGG
>CAYWMH010000269.1:517-3497 GCA_964459315.1 uncultured Verrucomicrobiota bacterium | reverse complement strand
TGGGGCCGTCCGGACAGACCGGTTTCTCCATGAACACGTTCAGGCCCTTCTCGATTGCCCGCTGAAAATGCACCCACCGGAAGGCGCACGGCGTGGTGAAGATCACGACATCTCCCTTGTTCAGGTGATCCATCGCCTTGGCGTAGCCGTCGAATCCGATGTAGCGTCGGTCGGCCGGAACGTCGACCTTCTCCTTGTGGCGCCGCTTGAGAGCCTTGTAGCTGTTGTCCATGTTGGCGGTGGAGACGTCGGCCATTGCCACGAGGCGGTTGCGCGCGATGTTGTCGGGGACGGAGAGCGCGTTGTCGGCGGCGCCGGTGCCGCGGCCGCCTGCGCCGACGACTGCAACTTGCGTGGTGTCATCCACCGCGGCGTGCACGTGGGGGAGGGCGACGCCTGCCAGCACCGAGGCGGCCGTGGCGGAACCGGTGGTCTTGATAAAATCGCGTCGATTGCCCGTGGGGGATGCCAATGGATTGTTCATCGCCGCAACCCGTACTCCCCGAACCGTCGTTTCGTCAACCACATTTCCGCACTTTGCCAAGCGCTTGTCCGTTTGGGCTTGCCCAGCGAAACGTCATCCTTGACGATCTGCGCCGATGAACTGGCTCGCTCAAAGCACCTTGGTCGTGGGGTCGGCCGTCGCCTTGGCTACCCCTTTGGCCAATGGCGAGAGTGCCCCGACGCTGGCCGAGCGACTGGGCTACAAGTCCACCGACAAACTGTTGATCATCAACGGCGACGACACCGGCATGTGCCACGCGGCGAACGACGCCACCATCGAGTCGCTCGAGCGCGGCCTGATGACCTCGGCCACCATCCTGGTGCCGTGCCCGTGGTTCACCGAGATCGCCCGTTACGCCAAGGCCAACCCGAAGATGGACTTTGGTATTCACCTCGCCCACACCTCCGAGTGGCAGGTTTACCGTTGGGGACCGGTCGCCTCCCGCGACAAGGTGCCGGGCCTGCTGGACAACGACGGCTACCTGTGGCGTTCCGTGTTTGAGGTGTATCAGCACGCCACTCCAGAGGAGGCACTGATCGAGGCTCGCGCGCAGATCCGCAAAGCGCTCGACGCCGGGATTGACGTGACGCATCTCGACACCCACATGGGCGCGCTTAATTACGATCCGCGCTACGTTCAGGTTTACCAGCGGCTCGCGCTGGAGTTTAACCTGCCACTGCGCATGCCGTCGCAATCCACGGCCGAGCGATTCGGGTTTGGGAAGTTGCGGGGGCAGTTTGCCGCCAAGGGCATTGTGTTTCCGGACTATCTGATTTTCGACAACCTCGACGAGGCAAAGAACGGCGTGAAGGCGTTTTGGATGAAGACGCTGCGAAACCTCAAGCCGGGCGTCACCGAGTTGTTCATCCACGCCGCCAAGCCGACAGACGAGCTCCGGCACATCACAAACAGTTGGAAGACGCGCGGCGAGGAGTACGAGACTTTCACGAACGATGCCGAGATGAAGCAACTGGTCAAAGAGGAGGGCATTATCCGGATCGGCTACCGTCCGCTGCGTGAGTTGCAGCGTGCGAACAATAAATGACATTCTCGGCGGCCAACATGCTCGGCGAGATCGAGCGCATCGTCTCGTTCGGTATCCGTCGCCCGGGCTACGACGAGGGGCTGAAAACCGAGCAGTACCTTCTCGATCGCTTCAGCGAAATCGGCTTGAGCGACACCCGTCTCGAGTCGGTGCCGGTCAATTACTGGCGGCCGTCAAGCACCGGGTTGGCTATCGGCGATGCGGCAGTGGACATTCCCTGTTTCGCTGTGCCGTACACAGCCTGGACGCCGGATGCCGGCGTATCCGCCAAAGCGGTTTACGTTGAAGTCGGGAGCGTCGAGGCGTTCGAGGCAGCCGATGTCTCCGGCAAACTCGTGGTGGCCGACATGCAATTCGGCGAACTCAATGCGGCGCATCTCAAAGCAGGCTCACGCTTCATTCACGACCCGGGCGGAACGATCCCGGACGGCCCGCTGCATTGCGCCAACTGGCTTATCCCCAACTTCCGCGCCTACTACGAGGCATGGAAACGCGGCGCGAGCGGCTTCGTTGGGTTGTTGGGCGAAATGCCGATCGACGGCTGCGAGTTGTATGTCCCGTACGATGGTTTCCTGAAAAAAACACCGGCCGCCTGGGTGGGTCGCGAACACGCAGACGCTGTCCGTTCCGCCGCAACCAACGGCGAGCCGTTTCAATTCAACAGCACGGGGGAGGGGCGCACCGTCGACTCCCACAACGTCGTCGGCATCCTGCCCGGACGCACCGATGAATACATCCTGCTGACCTGCCATCACGACGCCCCGTTCGCCTCCGCCGTCGAGGACGGCTCCGGCTTGTCCGTTCTGCTCGCCTTGGCCGAGGCGTTCGCGCAGTCAGGAGAGCCACTCGAGCGTGGCTTGATTTTTCTCGCCTCGAGCGGGCATTTTCACGGAGGTATCGGTTGCCGCGAGTTTGTCGCGAAACACAAAGGGGAACTGCTCGAGAAAATCGTCGCCGCCATCGGCATCGAGCACATCGCCGAGGAGGCAGAGGGAAGCGCCAGCGGCGGCTACAAAAAGACCGGCCAAGCGGAAACACGGGCGTTGTTCGTCGACAACACACCGGAACTGCTGCGAGTGCTCGAGGAGGAGGTTCAGCGCGTTGACCTGAGCCGCACGCTGGCCGTCGATGCTTACCTGTTCGGTCCTGAGCCGCCGTGCGACAGCGCTCCGTTCTTCACCGCCGGCATCCCATCCGTTTGCCACATCAGCGGGCCGCTCTATCTGTTCGACCCGCACGACACCACCGAGATGGTGCGGCAGGAGGATCTGCCCATGGTCGCGGAGTTATTTCACCGTGTCATCCGCCGGATTGATCGCATCCCGGCCGTAGCCTTGGCCAACGGCACCACCTGCCAGCGGAACGACCCGGGCGCCCCCCCCCCCCCCCCCGGGCGGCCCCCCCGCGGGGTGTACCCCCCCCCAGACCCC
>CAYWMH010000269.1:0-507 GCA_964459315.1 uncultured Verrucomicrobiota bacterium | reverse complement strand
CGGAATTCTTCCTCGCCAACTAACCCGCTTGGCGGAGTGTCGGGAGTTACGACTTTGGGGTGCGTGGCTTGGCCGCGATCAGGTGGGTGGTAAAACAGACGGTTCCGGCCACGAGGCCAAGCGGGGTAAGGAGACCCCAGCCGGCAGGTTTCATCCCGTCCTCGAAAGTTAGAAGGGAGAGGATCAGCCCCGCCAGCACCAACCTCCCGAAACTCCATCACAGCAGCGCGGCACACAACGCACACCGCCGGATCGTGGCGCGCTCAACGTGCAGGCGGCTGGCGCACCAGGCCAAAAACAGGATCCAACCCAGCGCCGTGCAAATCATTATCAGAGGAAACAGAGGGACGTTGAAACCGTATTCCTCCACCATCCAAACATTCAACAGGATTAGCCCGATATCGACTGCGCCGGCGGTCAGCAGGGCCAGTCATTTGGCCGGGGAGACGGTTAATCCGGGGTCGATCACGGCGCTTGGCCAAGCGCCTGTCTCATGTCGGCCTGGAT
>CAYWMH010000268.1:0-3537 GCA_964459315.1 uncultured Verrucomicrobiota bacterium | reverse complement strand
CTCCACGCCGGTCGGGAAGCCGTTGACAACCACACGGCCCACCTTCGTCTCAAGCACGTCGAGCAGTTCGCGGTTGGCCTCTAGGTCGACCTCGGTGCCGTGAACAGTCGCCGTCAACTGCCCCTCAAGCGACCGGGCCACGGCAAGCATTTTGTCTGTCTCATCGTGCGTGACCAGCAGAGTGGATGGGCCGAACAACTCCGCACCCAGCGAGGCGTCTCCGAGGAACGCATCGGCGCTCGTGCGGTACAACGCCGCACCGGCTTGGCACGGGCCGTCGCCCGCTTGGCCAAGCGCCACCGTCTCTACGGCAGCGTTGCCGCCCAGCGCACCGGCGCCCGAGCCGTAGGCATCGTGGATGCCGAGGTTGAGCATCGTCGCGCCAGGACTGCCGCCGACAAGCCCGGCGAGCTTGGCCAAGAACGGCTCGAGTTCGGTCGAGTTATCGAGAATCGTCAGACCAGGGTTGGTGCAAAACTGCCCCACGCCCAGCGTCATCGAGCCGTGCAGCCCGGCGGCCAACTGCTCCGCGCGCTCGGCCATCGCCCCCGGTAAAATGAACACCGGGTTGATGCTGCTCATCTCGGCGTAAAACGGAATCGGCTCCGGCCGGTCTGCGGCAAGTTTCATCAGCGCTTGGCCACCGGCACGCGACCCGGTGAAGCCGGCCGCCTTGATCGCCGGATGCCGCACCAGCGCCGAGCCGGTTTCGCGGCCCGGGCCGTACAGCAGCGAAAAGGTGCCCTCCGGCAAACCGCAGTCGCGCACCGCTGCCGACACTGCCTGGCCGACGAGTTCGCCCGTGCCGGGGTGCGACTGGTGCGCCTTGACGACGACCGGACAGCCGGCCGCGAACGCCGACGCCGTGTCCCCGCCCGCCACCGAAAAGGCGAGTGGGAAATTGCTGGCGCAAAACACCGCCACCGGCCCAAGCGGCCGCTCCATCGAGCGAACATCCGGCTTGGGCACAGGCTCACGGCCGGGCTCGGCATGGTCGATGCGGGCGTCCACCCACGATCCCTCTTCCGCCACCGAGGCGAACAGCCGCAACTGGCCGCAGGTCCGTCCGGTCTCCATCCGGATGCGCCCCTCCGGCAGGCCAGTTTCCTGTGGCGCGCGCTTGGCCAATTCGTCGCCAATCGCCTCGATCTTTTCGGCGATCTTACGCAGAAACGCCGCCCGATCCTCGCCGCTGCTCCTGGCAAAAACTTCAAACGCCCCGGCCGCCAACTCGACGGCGCGATCCAACTCGGCCCCGCTCACCGCCGCGTAGCCGGGCCGGAGCGACTCGCCGGTCGCGGGGTTTATGCCAAAAATGGACGGCTCGCCCGCGCCGCCCGGCTGAAATCCGATGATCGATTTGCCTGTCAACTCTGCCATGCCCCGGAGGCTACTGAAACAACGGGAAAGATTGAAGTGTGCAGTTTCCACGCTTGCCGCTTGGCCAAGTGCGGCTGGAACAGCCGTCTCTACCTTGGCTTGGTCAAGCGGGGGCTTGCGCCGCGGGCGACTTCTGCGGACAGTTCGCGCATGAACCGGGACGAGGCCTGGACGTTGCTCAATCAATACACGATGTCGGAATCGCTGCTGAAACACGCGCTCGCGGTCGAGGCGGCGATGCGGCATTACGCGACCAAGCGGGGCGAGGACGCCGAGCAATGGGGTGTCACCGGCCTGCTGCACGACTTCGATTACGAACGCTGGCCGGACATCCCGGCCCACACGCAGGAGGGGGCGAAGATTTTGAGAGAGCACGGTATCGACGAGGAGATCGTCGGGGCGATCCTGTCCCACGCGGAATGGAACCAGAGCGACTACCCGCTCGACCGACCGATTCGCAAGACGCTGTTCGCGGTGGACGAGCTATGCGGGTTTATTGTCGCGGTGGCGTACGTGCGCCCGGAAAAAATGGCGGGTATGGCACCGAAGAGTGTCCGCAAAAAGATGAAGGCCAAGGGCTTTGCTGCCGCAGTGAAGCGGGAGGACATAGTGCATGGTGCGGAATTAATGGAGGCCGAACTCAATGAGCACATCGGCGAGGTGATCGCCGCGCTTCAGGGGGCATCGTCCGCGCTGGGGCTGGATTAAGCGGCTGCGGCCTTGAGTCGGCGCGACTCGTCCATGAACTCGGCAATGCGCATCGATACCGTGATCGGGAACATCGCCAACGCCAGACCGGCGACGAAGTCCACCGCGAGTGTGAGTTGGCGGAGCGCCGCCGGCATCTCGAGTGCGTTCCAAACGCCGGTGACCGGGTCGAGGTGCGCGATCGGAATGGGCAGGCGGCGAAACTGCATCGCCTCCCACTCGGCGTAACCGCAAAACCACGTGCCCAAGCCAAGGCCCAGGGCAGCGGACAGCCAGAACAGTCCCACCCAGCCGCTTGGCCAGGCGCGGCCGCGATACAGCGACACGCTTTTTTTCAGAATCCAACCGACGAAGAAAGCCACCGGCAAGATGACAACCAAGCCGATCATTTCGCTGCGACGCCGAGGCTGAGCAAGTGGCCAAGCGTGCGCAGGTACATCCGGTTCCCGCCCAGCGCCGGCGTGGCGTTGGATGGTTCACCAAGGTCGTTAACAGCGAGCGGCTTGAAGGAGTCCGAAGCCGCGATCACCACGACCTTGCCGGTGGTCGAGATGCAAAACAGGCGGCCCTCCACCCAAACCGGCGAGCCAAAGAACCGGCCCTCGACACGTTCCTGCCAGACGATCTCCCCGCTCTTGGCGCGAACACAGGTCACGATGCCGGCGTCACTCCAGAGAAACAGTAGCCCGTTCTTGGCCACGCCAGTTGGTACATAAGGGATGGAGCGCCGCAGCTTGTACGCAAGGCTTGGTTTTCCACCATCCGCCGCGCTGCCCGGCTTGACGGCGACCAGATAGTTGCCACCACCCCCGCTGCCGCACGTGCCGATCAAAAGCCCCTCCGCGACCAGGCTGGAACTGACGGAGCGCTTGTCAAAAACACCGTCCTGTTCCCAGAGGGTCTTGCCGGTGCTCGAGTCGACGAACGTGATCCCGTGGCCCATGCTGTTGAACACGATACCCTTCGTCCCTGATGGATCGGTGAATTCGCACGGCGTCGAGAAGGCAGCCTTGGCGTTGATACGGTCGATCTTCCACAGCACCTTGCCGGACTTGGCATCCATTGCCGCGACGAAACTTTGGTTATCCTCATCGCCGGCGAGAATGACTTTGCCGTCGAGAAGTATCGGCGATACCCCGCCACCGTGATTGCTGATGATGGTTTCGAATGTCCGCTCCCAGAGTGTTTTTCCCTCGAAATCGAGCGCGACCAGTGTATGCGCCCCCGGCTTGGAGATGATGAGCACCAGCCGCTGGCCATCGGTTGCCGGGGTCGATGAACTCAAGTGATTGTACCGGTGAGTTCTGAATGATTTCTGCGGACGGGAAACGGCCCAAGTCTCCGAGCCGTCCGCGGCTCTGAGGCATTGGACGATTAACTCGCCTTCTGTCTGGTCGGAGCCTGTGACATACACGCGCTCACCCCTTAGTACCGGCGACGAATGCCCCT
>CAYWMH010000267.1:0-3570 GCA_964459315.1 uncultured Verrucomicrobiota bacterium | reverse complement strand
TTTTGCCGATGTCATGCAGGTCGCCCTTGACCGTGCCCATGACCAGCGTGCCCATGGAGTCTCCCTCGCCCTGCTGCGCGGTGAGCAGCGGGTTGATCACGGTCATGCCAGCCTTCATCGCGCGCGCCGCGAGCACCACCTCCGGCAGATAGACCCGGTTGCGCTTGAAGTCCTCGCCGACCACATTCATGCCGGCAATCAGGCCGTCGTTGAGCACCTCATGCACGTCGCGCCCAATGGCGATCGCCTCCTCGGTCAACCGCTGCACATCGGGCGCCTTACCCTCGAAGAGCAGTTGGTTCATCGACGCGTAGTCGGGCATGTTGGAATCGTTGTCAGGCATCGAGCAACAGAATTACCATCCCTCCGGCATGGTGAAATCGCCGGCGACCATGCCCTCGAACTGGCCCCGAATGCGCTCCTCGACCTCGGCCGAGAAAAGAGTCTTACGGTCCTCAGCCAGAATTTCGCGGGCTTTTTGCAGGGCGCGACCGGATGCGTCGAGCGCGCCGTTCTCGGTCCAAATCTGCCGGGTGTCACGGTCGGCCACGTCCGGCATCAACGCGGTGGAGGTCATCAACTCAAGCGTGCGGTCGGTCGCGACGAACATGCCGCCCGGCCCCTCTTCGCCAATCTCGCCCAGCGCAAGATTGTCCTCGGAAAACTCCATGCCACGGGCGACGCGCTTGAGCATCTGCGCGATCTCGTTGTCCACCACCGCCATGCCGTAGTCGAACGCCATCAGCGCATCGATCAACCCGGCGAACTGCAGCACGTGCATCCCGCTGAGCATCCCGCCCATGCAGGAGAGCGCCTTTTCGTAGCCGGCCTGGGCGTCGTTGAGCTTGGAGTTGGTCAGGCCGATGTAGCCGCTGCACGGCACGTTGTAAAACCGGGCCATCTGCGCGTGGGCCATGTTGAGCATTCCGCACTCCACCCCGCCCGGCGCGTAGGCCCCCGAGCGCATGTCGCCCACCGTCGAGAGCGAGCTGTAAAGCAGCGGGGTACCGGGCTGGGTCATCTGCATCAACGCAGCCAGCGCGAGGAACTCCGCATTGCCCTGGGCGAGCGTCGAGACGAGCGTCATGGGCGAGGTGAGCCCGGCGTTGGGCACCACCGTCGAGTGGCTCGGCAGCCCCTGCTCGGTGTAGAACATGAGCAACTCGGTCGAGTTTTCGTCCATCTTCAGCGGCGAGATGACCGGGCAGTAATGGTGCGTGATGAACGGCCGCTCCTTGTAGGCGGCCTCGCTGCCCGCGATGGCGTAGGCCAACTGCAGGATCGACTCGCAATCGACGCCCGGGTCGCCGCTGCCGCGCACCGGTTTGCGGCAATGCTTCAGCGCGGTGTAAAAACGCGACAGGCTGTATTGCCCGGCCGGCGCGTCCGCGGCGAGCACCGAGACGGAAAACAGGTCGATTGCCGGCAACCCGTCGATCAGCCGGGCAACGCGAGCGATGTCCTCCGAGGTGGAAAACCGCTCCTTGCCGGTGACCGGGTCGATGATGTTCGGGGCCGAGCTGGCGGTGATGACCAACGGCGCATGGTCCGGCACCACCCGGTCGAACTCCGGGTCCTGGGCATAAAACGTGAACTTGGGCGGGATCGACTTGAGGCATTCCCCAATCACCGCAGGCGGGAAAGTCACCCGCTCGGTCGCGTCGTCCACCCGGCAGCCGTGTTCGCGGAACCGCTCCCGCGCCTTGGGGTTGTTCACCTCGAGGCCGACTTGGTCAAGAATCTCCAGCGACGCCTCGTGGATGCGCTGCACCTCTTCCGGGGTCAATAGCTGGGTCAATTGGGGAATCATCGTTTCAGCGCGACAAACGCCTTCGAAACGGTCGCACGGCACGGCCGCACACCGAATAACCAATTTTGGGGGGAATCCACCGCCATTTCACTTCTGCAAATACTCCATGACTGCCTCGGTCCGGTTTTGGACTCCCAGTTTTTCGTAGATATTCTTGAGGTGATTATGCACCGTCCAGACGCTGATTCGGAGCAACTCGGCGATCTCCTTGTCCAGCGCGCCCCGGCTAAGATGGGTCATCACCTGGTGCTCGCGTGGCGTCAGGTGCGGCAGGGTGTCGCCGCCCGGCTCAGTGGCCAGGAACTCAACCTGATTCTTGAAGTACTGCCGTACTAGGCGCGACAGATTGGCGGCAATTGGCCGAGGCTTGCCCTTGGTCCCAGCACCGGCGGTCTCCTCCAGCAGATGCAGCACCCGGCCCGGCGGCGTGCGGTGCAGGAAATAGCCGTGCAGACTGCCGCCGGTGGAGTTGAACAACTGTTCGCTGTCCTCGAAGGTGGCGAACGGCACCACCGGGCAGTCGGGAAACCGCTGCTTGAAACGGGCGTCCAGTTCCTCGCCGGAGAACCCCGGCAGGCCGCGGTTTACCAGCAGCAGCCCCGGCTCGTCGGCTTGGCCAAGAGAGTGCAGCGAGCCGATATCCTCATACACGCCTCGACAGTCGAAGCCCGGCGTCCGGCCGACCAACTCCCGCAGGGTCGCACCCACCGTCGCGTCCGGTTCCACCACGAAAACATTCACCGGGACGGTCTCCGCCGCCTCCGGCTTGGCCAAGCGCCTGGCCCCGGCGGGGTGGGTGAGAATCGTCGTGTAGGTGCTGCAAAACGGGCTACCAGACCAGAACAATGCCAGCGTCAGTTCGCGCCGATACCGTGCCGCCGCTTCCTCCCAGCCTACCTCGACCACACAGTGGAAAATCTCCAGCGCCCGCTCCGCGGCCTGCGCCTCGTTGAGCGTGCCGAGCGGGAAATAACCGCCCGTGCCGTCGTGCTCAACTCGGCAGGAATACTCCGCCATGGCATCCGGCTCGGACCGATATTTTCGCTGTACCAGGCGCAGCCGCCAGTAATCGACCGACTCGCGGGCATCGCCCCCTTCCGGCAATGTGACCACACTTGGCCGGCTGCCTTGGCCAAGTGCCGGCCAGCCTCGCTGCTGAATCTGCACAAACAGGCTGGCCGCCTTTTCCGCCGCGACATCCTGATCCACCGCGCCCAGCGAAATCGTCCGGCGCACCCCTTGATACTGGATCTTGGCCGACCAACCACGCACCCGGTGCAGTTTGCCGTCGCGGACGTAGCTGTTTCGAAAAACACGCGTACGCCAATAAACAGGTTCCAGCCGCTGATCAGCGGCTGCCTCGCCGGTTCCGACCCAGTCTGCCGCCCCCTGCTTGGACATGCTTGGACAGCACTACCGGGACGCCGACTCTTTGGCAAGTGTGAAATCCGCTTGGACAGGCATTGGCTATGGGCTTTCCCAATGGGATCGTTTTTTTACTGCTAAAAAAGGCCATTCCTGCTTTCATAGTGGCTCCTGACAATACCCGGCCGACGCGACGATGGGTTTCCTTGTCGGTTTGCTCAAAAAATACCAACCAAAAAATGAAACAAATGTTGAAAACTCAATGGCTCCTTGTGGCCGGCCTCGTGACAGCGCCGGGCTGGACCGCCCTTGGGCAGGAAATCAGCACCGATTACAACATCTACGATTCGGGCGAAGAGATCATCGTCACGTTCAGCGAGGGCCCCGGCAACCCG
>CAYWMH010000266.1:0-3571 GCA_964459315.1 uncultured Verrucomicrobiota bacterium | reverse complement strand
ACGCCTCCTGGCCGGTGCATGAAAAGGTCATGGGCATCCAGGCTTCAACGCTCACGATGATTCTCAACCCCACTGCGCTCGGTCGCGTGTACGACAATGAGTTCCTAGTCGAGGCGGACAAGGACGCCATCACGCTGCCGGAGATTCTCGGGAAACTCGACGACGCCATCTGGACGGAGTTGAAAACCCCGGCCAAGGGCGACTACTCCGCGCGCAAGCCGCTGATCTCGAGCCTGCGCCGTAACCTGCAGCGCGAGCATCTCGAGCGCCTGGTCAGCCTGAGCATGCCCGGCTCGTGGCGTGGTGCCAGTTCTCGGCCGCTGGCCAACTTGGCGGCTCAGCAGCTTCGCGCCTTGGCCAAGCGCATCGGTGCCGCTCAAAAAACTGAGGGCGTGAAACTCGATCCGTACACCGCCGCCCATCTTTCCGAGGCGGGCGAACTGATCAAAAAGACGCTCGACGCCGGCATCATCTACGGCAGCACAAAGATTTAACGGGTCAAGGCGATCGGACTGATAAGCCTCAGTCGTCACATAAACCTAATAATTACCTTTGTTTCCGGCTTGGTTTTCTCCAGAGTCCCTGCGTTCTCTGGCCGGCCAAGCGCTTGGCCAAGCGCAACCATAATTTGACCCATGAGTGAGCCGAACGACCCTCTCGCCGCCGAAAAAAGCCTTCTCGCAGAGGCGAACCAAAAACCGCTCCTGTCCCGCTGGGGTACCTTCGCCAAGCTGTCCGGCCCGGGCTGGCTGCAGGGCGCGATCACGCTGGGCGGCGGCTCGCTGGCCGGCAGCCTTTATGTTGGCGTCATCGGCGGCAACCAGATGCTGTGGTTGCAGCCGCTGATGATGATCCTCGGAGTGCTGATGCTCTCGGTGATCGGGTACGTCACTTTGTCCACCGGCGAGAAACCATTTCGCGCGATCAACAAACACATCAACCCGGTGCTGGGCTGGGGCTGGCTGATCGCCGCGATGCTCGCGAACCTCGTCTGGGCCATGCCGCAGTTCTCGCTGGGTACGGCCGCCATCCAGCAGAACTTCGGCATCCTCGACGGCGACAGCGGCAAATACATCTGCGCGTTGCTTTTGTTCGTCATCGGCGTGGCGGTGGTGTGGTCGTATGACAGCGGCAACAATGGCGTGAAGATTTTTGAGATCATCCTGAAGGTGATGGTCGCGATCGTCGTGCTGAGTTTCTTTGGCGTGGTGATCGTGATGGCGGGTGAGTTGAAATGGGGTGAGATTTTTGTCGGCTTTATTCCCAACCTTAGCCTGATCACGGAGCCGGCGGCGAAGTACCAGGCGTTCATCGCCGATTCGAGCAACCCGGAGTATTGGAAGGGGGTCATCCTCGAGTCGCAGCGTGACCGCATGGTGGCTGCCGCCGCAACGGCGGTCGGTATCAACATGACGTTCCTGCTGCCCTATTCCATGTTGCGAAAGGGCTGGGGCAGGGAACATCGTGGCTTGGCCTCGTTTGATCTGTCGCTTGGCCTGTTCCTGCCGTTTTTCCTCGCAACCACCTGCGTGGTGATCGCCAGCGCTCATCAATTCCATGGCGATTTTAACAAAGGGCTCTTGGATCCTTCGCAGGCGAATGAGGCAACCAAAAAACTGGAGGGCGCCTACAACAAAAACCTCGACGCTTTCAAGGCCAGCGGCGGCGAAGCCGGTTCCATCGAACCCAACGAGGCAGACAAAAAAATCGCCGCAATGCTGGTAAAACGCGACGCCTTCCAACTGGCGGATTCGCTGGAGGAGTTGACCGGTAAAAAGGCGCTCTCGCAGACCGTCTTTGGGATCGGGGTGCTCGGCATGGCCATCTCGACCATAATCATCCTGATGCTGATCAACGGCTTTGCTGTTACTGAAATGCTCGGCGCGGAGATTGGCGGGATGAAGCACAAGATTGGCTCCATTCTGCCGGGCATCACCGGTGCTCTGGGTTTCCTTTATCTGTGGAGCAACGCTGAGGCAAACTTTTGGCTGGCGGTCCCAACTAGCGTGTTTGGAATGGTGCTACTGCCGATCGCCTACATTACATTCTTCCTGATGATCAACAGCAAAAGCCTCATGGGGGACGCGATGCCGCAGGGCAACAAACGCATCGCGTTGAACATCGCAATGCTCGTGGCGCTCGCTGCTGCCACCGTTGGGGCCGGTTGGTCAGTCTGGAGCAAGGTGCAGTGGGTTGGTGTGGCTGCGGTGGGCGTATTCTTCCTTGCGGCCGTGGTCGCTCATTTCCTTCGGTCTGGCCGATCGACGGAAAATTAGGTCGATGGGGTTGCTCGATATTCTAGGCGCCAAAAATCCCGAGCGGGGTCAGTCCGGCCACTTCGGGGATTACGACCTGCAGGAGGTCGTCAACAGCGGTGGCATGGCCGACATCTGGCTGGCGACCGATCCGGACAAACATCCTGTTGCGGTCCGCCGACTGCACCATGGATTGCGAAAGGACTCCAAAGCCAAGAAACGCTTCATACAGGGCTGCGAGATTCTCGCCGAGGTCTGCGATCACGATCGTATCGTCAGCTATGTCGAGCACGGAAAGATCAAGGGAGACCACTTTCTGGCGATGGAGTATTGTGAGTCCCCGAACCTCAAGATCCTCATCTCGCGTGCTGATTCGGTGTTGGAGGAGTACGTCGGTAACATCCTGATCGACGTTGCCGAGGCGCTTGAGCATGTGCACGACTGTGGCTACATGCATTACGACTTCAAGCCGGAGAATATTCTGGTCAGCCGCAATGGCAACGTGCGCCTTTGTGATTTTGACCTCTCCCGTCCCATTCCCGAGACCCCGACTCGGATGCCGGACAACCCTGGGACACCAGTCTACATGGCACCGGAGCAATTGCGTGGGCGCGAAATCGACCAGCGCGTCGATATTTTCGCCTTCGGGGTAACGATGTATGAGACTCTGACCGGCCAGAAGCCGTTCAACGGTGAGAGCAGCCGCGAGGTGCTGCTGCATCAGCGCAACCGCGACCAGCACTTTGCGATGCCCCGCGACCTGAACCCCTCCATTCCGGAGGACGTCGAGCAGATCATCCTCAAGTGCATTGAGTTCGACGCCGACCGGCGCTATCCGCATATCAGCTACCTAGTTGCGGAACTCCGTAAGGCCCTTTACGTCTGACTCTGTTTTATGCCGTACAAGATCATTGGAGCAGATTCACGGGAATACGGCCCGGTGGAGATTGACGAAATTCGTGACTGGATCGCCGAGGGCCGAGCCGACGCCGACACGCTGGTTTGTGAGGTGGACGGGAACCAGTGGATCAAGCTTCGGGATTTGCCTGATGTTGAGGGTGCTCATTCCCCCCCAGACAAGCAGGATGATCATCAGCAGGTTGGCAGCAACCGGGTGTCCCGCCATCCAGCGAATCATGCTTCCTCCTTCTTTTTGCCAAGTTTTCCGCGACGCCGCTCATCGGGTTCCTTTTTGCCCTGCCCCTTTCGCCTTTCAGGTTGAACGTTTTCAGATTTCCATTTCTTTTTCTTTGATCCCCTTTTTTTCAGAGTAAAATTCTTTTTCGTTTCACCGGAACTGCTGATTTTCTGGTATT
>CAYWMH010000265.1:0-3604 GCA_964459315.1 uncultured Verrucomicrobiota bacterium | reverse complement strand
CGGCGCAGAACCTCGGTGCGGTCTCGGCGATTCACCCCACCCCGGCGAAGGTCGTCGCTGCGCAACTCGATTCCGTTTTCGGCAGCCTGCCGATCCGCGCGGTGAAGACCGGGATGCTGTACTCGCGAGCGATCATCGACGTAGTGGCCGAGCGCTTGGTGAAGCGGTCGCGGTTGCCGTTGGTGGTTGACCCGGTGATGATCTCGAGCAGCGGGACGCCGCTTTTGAAGCCGAGCGCGGCGGCGGCGTTGGCCAGGCGGCTGCTGCCGTTGGCCAGGCTGGTGACGCCAAACCTCGACGAGGCGGCGACGTTGGCCAAGCAGCCGGTGCGCGAGCCGGAGGCGATGCGCGAGGCGGCCCGGGCGATCCACGAGCGGTTCGGCTGCGCGGTGCTGGTGAAGGGCGGCCACCTTAAAACGACCGAGGCGATCGACCTGTTTTACGACGGGCGGGAGGAGTTTTTGCTGTCGTCGCCGCGAGCCAAGCGGGTGTCGCCGCCTGGCACCGGCTGCACTTATTCGGCGGCGATCACGGCGTTTTTGGCCAAGGGCGAGCCATTGCCGAAAGCGGTCGAACGGGCCAAGCAGCAGATGGCGGAGGCGTTTTCGGGGGTTTATCGGGTGGGAAAGCACCGTTTTCTGGGCTGATCCCGCTTGGCCAAGCGCGAGGTTTTCGGCAACTTTTCCGCCTTTTTGGTGATTCATTCAGCCGATGTCCGGTGCGGCCGCTTGGCCAAGCCGGCGGTTTTTTCATGGCACAATTCAATTACAAGGCGCGCAGCCGCTCGGGCGAGGTGATGCAGGGCGTGCTCGAGTCGGCGGACCGGGCGGGGGCGTTGTCGATGTTGCAGCGCGACGGGTTGTACCCGGTGTCGATCCAGCCGGCGAAGGGCAAGGCGGCGAAGGCTGGCAAAACCAAGCCGGAGAAAGCGCCCCGGGCCGCTGCCAAGCCGATCAAGGAGGGAGGCGGCCGGCGTTTTCAGTTCCGCCGGAAGGATCGCAAGCCGAAGCTGCAGGACTCGGCGACGTGGATGCTGCAACTGGCCAACCTGCTCCGCTCCGGCATGCCGCTGACCGTGGCGCTCAACAGCATGGTGAGCATCTCCGGCAAGGGCATCAGCGAGGAGGTGGCGACGGAGTTGAAGCAGAATGTCACCGAGGGCAAGACGCTCTCCGAGGCGATGGGGAAACACCCGGTCATCTTCAACGAAATGTCGATCAACATGGTGCGTGCCGGCGAGGAGAGCGGCGCGCTCGAGGAGGTGCTGCGGCGCTTGGCCACGCATTTCAAGCGGTTTGCCGAGGTGCAGTCGAAGTTCGTCTCGGCGATGATTTATCCGGCAATCGTCTGCCTTGTTGGTTTCGTGATCATCCTGTTTTTCATGACCTACATGCTGCCGAAGTTCTCGGAGATTTTCGAGAGCTTCAACGCCACACTGCCCAAGTCCACCCAGTTGCTGATGAACATTGGGTCGCTGGCGGTGAATCCGGTTTTCTGGATCGTGTCCCTCGTGGTGATGTTGGTCGTCGTCATCATCTTCGTTCGATACAAGGCCACGACCAACGGGCGACGGAAGCTCGACAATGCCAAGCTGCGCCTGCCGGTGCTGGGCAAGGTGATGCGGCTGAACCTGTTCGGTCAGTTTGCCCGGACACTTTCCACGCTGCTCACCAATGGCGTGCCGGTGCTGACTGCATTGCGGATCACCGGCGATGTGGTTCCCAACGTCATCATCAAGGAGGCCGTCGTTATGGCGCGCGAGGCGGTGACTGATGGTAAATCGCTGGCCGAGCCGCTCGCCCGAAGCGGGCTTTTCCCCAAGCTGATGATCGACTTGGTTCGCATCGGGGAGGAAACTGGCGACGTGCCGGGTGCGCTCGAAAACATTGCGATCACGTACGAAAACGACCTCGAGTTGGAGCTGCGGGTGATGACCAACCTGATCGAGCCGGCGATGATCATCATGATGGCCGTCGGCGTGGGCGGCTTGCTGTTCAGCATCCTGCAGGCGCTCTTCACGATCACCAACAACATCGCCCGGTAATGAGCCCCCTCCGCGCCAACCCGGCCCGTGCCGCCGTCTCGGCCTTCACGCTGATCGAGTTGATGGTGGTGATGGGGCTGGTGATGGTTATCATTGGCATCGGCGTGCCGCGCATGGTGCAGCAGAACCGGACACCGCTAGGCGAGAGTCTCAACGCCGTGATGGAGGCCTGCGCTGCGGCGCGCCGGCAGGCGATCCTCTCCGGCGGCACGGCCAAGGTGACCATTCGCGGCGCGGACGGCGGCACCGGTTTCATCATCAACGCCGGAGCGGGTGGAGGCAGGCCGAAGCCGGCCAGCACCGACGATGTTTACACCGGTATGGAGGGGCCGTTGGACGACGCACCCAAGCCGGCGTCCAAGCCGGGCGGCGGTATCGGGTTCAACGGGCGCATCCACGACGAAGTCTCGATTCATGGAGTCTTTGTGAACTTCGAGGACCTGATGGATGCGGAACTGGTGGAGGTGAAATTTTATTCCAACGGCACCTCGGACGAATTCACCATCGGGATGCGGCACGAGTTCGGTGACCAGGTGCTGCGGTTCGTGCAACTCGACTCGGTGACCGGCTTGGCTTACATCAAGACAGAGAATGAGATTTTGCAGAATTAAAAGAGCCCGCTTGGCCAAGCGCGGCGGCTTTTCGTTGATCGAGGTGACGATCGCAATGGGCATCTTTTTCATCTGCATGTTTGGGTTGCTGTCGCTGACCACGCAGAGTCTCAACACGGCGCGCCGGCTGGAGTTCGTCGAGCCGGACATCGGCTGGGTGGCGTCGGAGCTGTCGCTGACCAACGTGGTCGAGGAGGGTTTCGAGACCGGGGATTTCGGCGACCACTACCCCGGCTGGAACTGGACGCGTGAGATTTACATGTACCCGGTGCTTGAGGAGTATGGTGGCGACATTGACGATCAGGGGCTTTACCAGGTGGACATCACCCTGAACGGCCCCAGCGGCTCATCGCAGCGGCACAGCGTGCTGATGTACCGCGGCCAAGGCCAGGGCGCCAACGGCATCTCCCGCTTGCGCACCGGCTCGACGCGCAATTCGCGTACAACCCGTAGTAGGTCTTCAAGGCCCAGGTGATGAAGCTGGCGAGCAATAACTTCTGCGGTCACACACCGCGCTTGGCCAAGCGCAGGGGCCGGTCGGCGTTCACGCTGATCGAGATCCTGATCGCGCTGTCGATTTTCGCGCTCATCATCACCGGCATTTACACGAGCTGGACCGCGATTCACCGCGCCACGCGCATCGGCCTAGAGGCGTCGGCGGATGCCCAGCGCAAGCGGATTGCCATGCGGGCGCTCGAGCAGTCGCTTGGCTCAGTCAAATACTTCCTCGCCAACGAGACGAACTACACCTTCATCGCCGAGGGCCGGGGCGACTCCACCTTCCTGAGCTTTGTGTCGCACCTGCCGGAAACCTTTCCGCGCAGTGCGCTGTTCGAGTACCAGCCGATGCGCCGCGTGAACTTCTCCGTGGAGCCGGGCACCAACGGTCTGGGTCGGCTGGTGCTGCGCCAGCAGCCGTTCCTTTACGAGGCAAACATCGACGATTTGG
>CAYWMH010000264.1:3211-3609 GCA_964459315.1 uncultured Verrucomicrobiota bacterium | reverse complement strand
GCAGAGGCGTTGATTCGCCGTTTGGCGTTCTCGATCATCGGCCTGCCTCCGACACCGGAGGAGACAGCAGCGTTCGTTAAGGCGGAGGCGGGGGATCGTCAGGGCGCGGTCGAGGCGGCGGTAGAGCAGCTTTTGTCGTCGCCGCATTTTGGGGAACGCTGGGCGCGGCACTGGATGGACTGGGTGCGTTACGCCGAGTCGCTCGGCAGCGAGGGCGACCCGGGCATTCCGTTCGCGAACCAATACCGGAATTATCTCATTCGCGCACTCAACGCCGATGTGTCTTACGACCAGTTGCTGCGTGAGCACATCGCGGGCGATCTGCTGGAGCAACCGCGGCTGAATGGCGAGTTGGGGCTGAACGAGTCGGCCATTGGCCCGGCGCATTATCGGTTCGG
>CAYWMH010000264.1:2555-3201 GCA_964459315.1 uncultured Verrucomicrobiota bacterium | reverse complement strand
TGCTGCAGGGCTTCGCGCCCACCGACGCGCTCGATGAACTGGTGCGAACGACCGAGAACCAGATCGACGTGGTCAGCAAGGCGTTCCTCGGTTTGACCGTGTCGTGTGCGCGCTGTCACAACCACAAATTCGATGCCATTAGCCAGGAGGATTACCATGCGTTTTACAGCATCATGACCAGCAGCCGTCCGGCGACGATCGATGTGAACACGCCGGAGCGCCGTGAGAAAAACAAGGCGTCCCTGGCCAAGCTCAAGCCGCAGATTCGGCAGGCGTTGGCGGATCAATGGCTCAAGGAGGCAGGGGAGATTGCGGCGAAACTGACCGAACCAAACGGACGCTGGAAGGAACTCATCGAAGGTGTGAAGGACACCAAGAATCCGCTGCACGCCTGGCATAAGCTGCGCTTGGCCAATGGCGAGGAGTTCGCCAAGACCTGGCGCCAGTTGGCCGGGGAATTTGCCCAAAGCCAAAAAGCGCTCAACGAGCAGCGCGCGCGCGGCTACGCACAGCGCTGGCAGCTTGGCCGAGACGCCGTCTCGCTTGGCCCGTGGGTGCTCGATGGCAACGGTCTCGACGGTACCGTGGCCAAGCCGGGAGCGTTCCGCGTGCTGCCGGGTGGCGATCGTGTGGTCGACGCCATCTT
>CAYWMH010000264.1:0-2545 GCA_964459315.1 uncultured Verrucomicrobiota bacterium | reverse complement strand
TGCCGGCCGGCGTCTACTCGCATCTCCTGTCCGACAAACACGCCGGGGTGCTTAGTTCGCCGACATTCAAGGCAGGGGATGGCCAGCGGCTTTACGTCCGTGTGGTGGCCAGCGGCGATGTGATGACGCGCTACGTGGTGCAAAACTACACTCGCGGTGGCACGGTTTACCCAACGACACGGCTGCGCGACGGCAAGTGGCGCTGGCAGTCGTGGGACATCGGCTATTGGTCGGGCGACGACCTGCACCTTGAAGTGACGACCGCCGGTGAGCAGGCGATTCTTTTTTCGAACAAGGCCAACTCGTGGTTTGGCGTTACTGATGTGTTGGTGACCGGCAAGGATCAACCGGCACCAAAGGAGGAGATGGCCGAGTACGTGCAGCCGATTTTTGCCAAGGAAGAACCAGCCAATGCCAAGCGCTTGGCCAAGCGCTACGCCGCCGCCGTGCGACAGGGCATCCGCGCCTGGCGGAAGGGGGCGATGAGTGATGAGCAGGCCCAGTTCCTGAACTACTTTGTGCGCCAAGGACTGCTGAGCAACTCACCGGATGCTTCGCCCGAGGTGGCCAAGTTGGTTGCCGACTATCGCAAACTCGAGGCCGAAATTCCGCAGCCGCAGCGTGCCCCCGGCGTGCTGGAGGCGGAGGCGGTTGACCGGCCGTTGTTTGTACGCGGAAACCACAAGCAGCCGGCTCAGGCCGTGCCGAGGCGGTTCCTCGAGGCATTCAACGCCAAGCCGTTTGGCGCGAAAAACTCCGGCCGTGTGGAACTGGTTGAGGCGATGTTGCACGCGAATAATCCGCTAACTGCGCGCGTGATTGCGAACCGCATCTGGCATCACATGATCGGCCGGGGCCTTGTGGCCACGCCGGATAATTTTGGAAAACTCGGCGAGAAACCGACTCACCCGGAACTGCTCGACTATCTGGCCGGACGCTTTGTTGCCGAGGGTTGGTCGATCAAGAAACTGGTGCGCGAGATCACGCTCACCCGGACGTTTCAACTGGCGGTGACTCCGTCGGGCAACGCCGGTAATACCGATCCCGAAAACCGCCTGCTGGCCCGTGCGAATGTCCGCCGGTTGGAGGCGGAGGCGATTCGCGACGCGATGCTGCAGGCAAGCGGTTCGCTGGATCGCAGTCCGCTCGGCGGCTCGGACAATGCGGACAGCAACCGGCGCAGCCTTTACCAGCGGATTATCCGCAATCGGCTCAACCCGTTTTTGACGGTCATGGACGCGCCGGTGCCAACCAGCACGACCGGTCGGCGTGAAGTGACCAACGTCCCCGCGCAGTCGCTCACCATGATGAACGATCCGTTCATCCTTTCATTGGCCGAGCGGTTTGCGAATCGGGTGAAGGGGGACGAGAGCCTGAAGACGGTTGAAGCGCAGGTCCATGCGATGTTTCGGATGGCGTTGAACCGCGCAGCGACACCGGATGAACTAACGGGAGCCAAGGCGTTCCTCGACGATGCCGACGTGCAGGCGGCCCGTGCGAAGGACGCGCTGTTGAACGCGAATGAGGAGATCAGAAATATCGAGGCGAAATTGTCCGCGTTGCGCGAGCCATTGCGCAAACAGCTCTTGGCCAAGCGCAAGGAGGGCGAGGCATCAGCCGTTGCCGGACCGAAGCCATTTGCCGCATGGGATTTCAGTCAGGGCACGGAGGATCAGCTTGGCCAAGCGCACCTGTCGCTCGAGGGCGGCGCAACGGTTGAGGGTGGCGCGCTGGTACTCGACGGCAAACGGGGATTTGCCCGAAGCCAGCCTTTGGCCAAGCGGCTCCGCGACAAGACCCTCGAGGCGTGGGTGCAGTTGAGTGATCTTGGCCAGAAGGGAGGCGGCGTCATCACCGTCCAAACCCGTGACGGCGTGAATTTCGACTCTATCGTCTACGCAGAAAAACAGGGTCGCCACTGGCTGGCCGGTAGCGAAAACCACAGTCGAACCGATGATTTCAACGGGCCAAAGGAAAATGAGGCGCTCAAAGGGCCGGTGCATCTGGCCATCGTGTATCACGCGGACGGAAAGATCACAGGCTATCGCAACGGTAAACCTTACGGGCGCACCTTCCGCAAGGATGCGTTGCGCGAGTACAAGGCCGGTGATGCGGAGGTGGTGTTCGGGATGCGCCACGGCAAGGGAGCAAGCGGCGACCGGATGTTGGCCAGCCGGGTGTTCAAGGCGCGCGTTTACGACCGGGCGCTGAGCGCCGAGGCGGTGGTGGCTTCCTTCTCCGGAAACACCAGTTTTGTTTCCGAGGAACAACTCCTCGCAGCGATGACCGAGGAGCAACGCGTTTCGCAAACCAAGCTGCATGCACGCTTGGCTGAGTTGCAGAATTCCAAAACCGAACTCGAGGAGGCGAGCAAATCAGCCCAAGACCCATGGCGTGGTTTGGCTCAAGCGATGTTCAACCTCAAGGAATTCATTTACTTGCGGTAAGAGGAAGGATTGAAAAATGAGGTATCAAAAAATGTTAAATAGGCGAGAGATGCTGGCGCGCTGTTCAACTGGGTTTGGCTTGATGGCGCTGCAGGGGT
>CAYWMH010000263.1:0-3649 GCA_964459315.1 uncultured Verrucomicrobiota bacterium | reverse complement strand
TGCCATGCCGGATCCCGCAATGGGCGCCCCGGACCCGATGGCTCCCCCCCCACTGGGCATGGGCAAGGGCATGGCAGGCATGGGCATGGGCATGGGCATGGGCATGGGCATGGGCAGCGGCGGCGCCAGCGAGGATGACACACAGGCTCGTTACGGGCTCGATAACAACTCGTTCCGCAACTACATGCAGAAAACCATTTTCGGACTCCAGAACCGCTGCAAGTCGGAGCGCATCCGCCTCCCCAAGATCGACGATGAAGACAAGGAGTTCCGATTCAGTTTTGGGAAGGTCTGGGACTCGTTCGAGTTCGAGCCGCACGAGCGCGAGATCATGTCGTTCCAGTTGGCGGAGATCGAGGCGTTGTGCCTTGCCCTCTTTTCGGCAAACATCCATGAGATTTACAACCTGAAGCGCCTCAAGGTCGTTCGGACACCGGGGGATATGTCCGAAATGGAGGATGCGCTGGAGTACCTGAGCCCGGGCGAGTTTTCCCTCGACGACGTGATGAAATTCGCAACCGGCACCAACCCGGGCAGTTCATCAACCCAGCGACTTGGCCTCGTGCCGGGCTCACGGGTGATGCCGTACGAGGTGACCTTCCGCGGGTTCAGCACCGAGCTGTCCAAGGTGCGTGAGGAACTGTACAAGTCGAAGGTCTTTTTTGTGGTGAAAAACATCGCCGTCATCGAGGCCACCGATGTGGTCGACGTCTTCGAGGAGCAGCAGAGCGAAATGACCCTCGGCGCCTTTGGCGGGGCACGGAGCGGCAGGGAAATGTATGGCATGGGTGGGCGGGGCGCGATGGATCCGCGCTATCAGGCCATGCTCTACGGCGGGCAGGGCATGGGCGGGTTCGGCGACGAGAGGAAGCGGCGCCGGCCGGCCTCGCTGCTGCTCGACGAGAGCCCGCTCAAGGTCACCCTCAAGATCAACTCCCTGAAAGTCGTGGAGAGTTGGAAGGACGATAGCGACGCCATCTCCGCCCTGGCCAAGAAGATTGAGATCGCGAAGCAGGAGGACGATTCGGACGAAGACAATTTCACCGCAGATGAGGATACCGACGGGGATGGCTTTACTGATTACGATGAAAATCTCGTGGGAACTGACCCGGAAGATCCCGATGACTTTCCAACACAGGCTGAAGTGGACGAAGCCGTTGCAGAGCAGGAGGCGAAATTTGCTGAGTGAGACCCACCAGCGATCTGCCTGATGGAAAGATCTGAAAACCAGATGACATTTTGACGCTCATGGAGCAATTGAAGGAACATTACGAGAAGCTCATCCTTGGTCTGGCCATGTTGGCGTTGGTGTATGTGGCCTACGGCATTGTGATGGATGACTCCGAGGAGAAGATTGACGCACAGGTTGAGGAGCGGAACAAGCCGTTGCTAGAGTCGAAAAAGGAAATGCCCGAGATGAGCATGGCCGAATATCAGGCCACAATGGCCCGGCTGGAGAACACCCGGCCGCTTAACCTGGGCAATCCGCACAACCTGTTCAACCCGGTCCAGTGGCGCGTGACCCGGCAGGGAACCGTGCTCAAGGTTGAGCGAGGCAACGAAATCGGTGCCGGGGCCATCGTGCTCAGCGGAACCAACCCGCTTTATCTGAAGGTGGAGTACCGGGGGACCACTGGCTCCGGGGCGAACCTGCGGTATCGCTTTGCCGTGACTCGCGAGTCGGCCAAGAGCAAGAAGGAGCGGCTCCGAGTGACGACGACGGTGCAAAACGTGAACCTGAAGGACACCCGGAACCTGTTCACCCTGTTGAGCATCGAGGGCGACCGTCAGGATCCGACCGCGTTTGAGCTGAAGCTGGACGGGGACCCTGAAACCATCACCGTCGGGAAGGGCAAGCCGTTCCAGCGCGTTGACGGCTTCACCGCCAACCTTGCCTATAACACTCCGGGCGAGAACAAGAGCTACGTCAACAAGCGGGTCGGCGATAAACTTTTTTTTGCGGAAGATGGCCACAATATCGTTGCCATCGGGCAGCGTGAAGTTGTACTTTCCACCGCTTCAACGTCCAAGCGGACCACAATCAGTCTGCCTTAGAACCAAACAATCAATGGAGTACCATCCGGTTTCGTGCAACCGAGAGGCACCCCTCGTATCCCGAGGGGGTTTTGCTGTTTGCCAACTGAATCCCGGCCGCGAGACCGGCCTGTTGCGTTTGGCCCGGAAAAAGGCCGGCTTGGCCAAGTCGGCCTGCGTGGCGCCCACGCAAAACGTGTCCCGCTCACACCCGGCCAGCGCTTGGCCAAGCGCTGTGACCAGCCCAAAACCCACTGCTCACCGCATTTTACCGGTGGCATATGCGGTGCTAGAGGCAAATCCATTTTCGATGAACTGACCCGAAAGCTTTCCACCCCGAACCCAACCAATTTAACAGACTGACTCAAGCAATCATGATCAAACCTATTCAGACAGCCGGCATCGCAATGCTTTTGGGTGTCCTTGGTCTGCCGCTCGCGCAGGCACAGACCCCGGCCCAGAATGCAGCCCGGGAAGTGGTGCGACGGCAGGCGGCCATCATTGAACTTCGCAACAAGCTGGCCGAGGCCAACACGGTTGAGCAGAGCGGCAGCCTCACCGCGGCCGCCATTCTTTATGAGGAGGCGCAAAAGGGCGTCGAATCAATCGGGCTCAACGCCAACGGGATCGACGCCGAGCGTGCCGCCACCCTTGAGGGCCTGACCCGCGTGCGCCTCGCCTTGGGGGAGAAATATGCCACCAGCGGCAACCTCACCGAGGCGCGCAAGCAGGTGCAGCGCGTGCTGGTGCTCTCGCCGGGGAATCTCACGGCGCGCGCGCAGTTGCAGTCCATCGACGTCCGGCTCGAGAAGCTCCGGGGCCGGATGCCCACCGAGGAAAGCCTCGAGGAGGTCAAGGATGTCGTTGAGGAGAAAATCCAGGCGGCCACCCTCGTGCAGGACGGCAAGCTGTTTTACGAGATGGCCCGCTACGACCAGGCCGAGGCCAAGCTGAGGCAGGCGATCAAGATCGACCCGGCTAACCGCGGCGCCTCCTACTACATGGTGCTGGTGCAGGAGGCCAAGAACTCCATTCAGGTCAAGAAGCGGGACATGACCTCCCGCGAGTCGATCAAGGACGTGACCAAGGACTGGGTCGCGCCTGGCATGAACTTTGACCTGGGTGATCCCGAGGCCCGCGATGGCTTGGTGTTCCCGAATGCGCTGGCCAACATCGCGCCGACCAACAGCTACCCCGACCGTATTTACACCGGCGCCGGCCGAATACGCATCCATCGCCTGCTCCACAACATCCGGCTGGAGAAGTTCCCCGTGACCGGCATCGTGGACAGCCTCTCGCTGCAGGATATCGTCAAGGATCTTCACGACACGATCTCGCAGATCGACGAGGAGGGCGTCAATATCATCATCGACCAGAACACCGGCGTCCTCCAGCAGTCCTTCATCGGGGATGATGCGACCCTCGGCGGGTTAGATCCGAACGACCCGTTCGGCGGCGGCGGGTTCCAGCAGTTGCAGGAACCTGAGGAGGTCAACATCGCGCAGGAGGTCAGCATCACGATCGATCCGCCGCTGCGGAACGTCACGCTTAGCCAGACACTGGAGATCATCATCAAACTTTCCAACATCCCGATCAAGTACTCGGTCGAGGACTG
>CAYWMH010000262.1:0-3696 GCA_964459315.1 uncultured Verrucomicrobiota bacterium | reverse complement strand
AAATGGGAATCCAGCCCGCAGTGGTTGAGTATTGGCGGATACGGCCTATATGTAAGAACGGAGGACATCGCCAAGTTCGGCCAACTTTACCTCCAGAAAGGCAAGTGGAAGGGCAAACAATTGTTGCCGGAAAACTGGGTCAAAGAGGCCACGAGTAAACAGGTCGACAACAGTGATGGCGTTGTATACCCGAAATCGGACTGGCTGGTCGGCTACGGGTATCAATTCTGGCAGTGCCGACACGGTGTATATCGCGGTGACGGCAAAGACGGCCAGTTCTGCATCGTGATGCCAAAGTACAACACCGTCGTCGCCATGACCGCCGACAACCAGGATATGCAGGCACAGCTGAATCTGGTCTGGGAACACATCCTCCCAGCACTGAAGGACAAACCATTGCCCGCCAACAAAAAGGCCCAGCGGAAACTGAAACGGGCTGTCGCCAAGTTTAAGGCGTCGAAATAAATTTCGATCTTCATCGATCGGACTCGCAGGCTCGCCCCTCCAAACCCAGACGCTAAATGGAGGGACGAGCCAGCGAGTCCGAGAAAAAAACCAACGATCCCTTTAACATTTCATGAAACCGATCCACGCGTTCATTGCTGCGCTGGTCTTGGGCGCGGGTTGCTGTTCGCTTAAACCGTCCCCTCCGCCTCCGCCCGAAATCTCTATTCACGAGGCCATCGCGGCAGATGATTTCACGGCGTTCAACCAACACCTCGCGGCCGGTACCGATGTCAACCTGAAGGACAGCCGGTGGGGCAACACGCCGTTGATCCACGCGTCCTATCATGGCCGGCAAAAAATGATCGATCGACTTGTTCGACGCGGCGCGGATTTGGACGCGCAGAGCAACAACGGCTGGACGGCATTGCATGTGGCGGTGGGGCAGGAACACCTCGGGGTGGTCGGTCAATTGCTTCGAGCCGGGGCGGATGTCACGGTGCGCAATCGCCTTTTTGGACAGGGAGGAAATCAGGAGCAAGTTTTTGACACACCGCTTGATCTCGCGATCAACTTTGACCTGCCTGAAATCACCCAGCTCCTCCGGAAACACGGCGCCCAAACCAACGCCGAACTAAAAGCCAAGGGCCAATAACAGCGCTTGGCCAAGCGGGGTGGGGGCTTTATCCTTAGCGGCCTTGGCTTTTTGTTTTTCATCGCGTGTTTGCGCTTGGCTCGGTTTGGCCTCGTTGGCTTGGCTCTGGCCGATGGCGTTGGGCGTAGAGCCGGTGCGGTTCTATCGCGATGTCAGGCCGATTTTGTCCGAGAATTGTTTCGAGTGTCATGGGCCGGATGCGGCCAAGCGCAAAGCCGACCTGCGGCTGGACGCCGGCGCGCTTGGCCAAGCGGTGGTTGTCGCCGGGAAGCCGGGCGAGAGCGAGTTGTTCCAGCGCATCACCCACGCCGATCCGACCGAGCGAATGCCGCCACAGGAATCCAGCCGTGCTTTGACCGAGTCCGAGGTGGCAACGATTCGTCGATGGATTGAGCAGGGAGCCCAGTGGGAAAAGCATTGGGCATTCATTCCGCTCAAGCGCCCGACTGTGCCGGCCACGCGAAATTCTGCTTGGCCAAGGGGGGCGATTGATCGGTTTATCTTGGCCAAGCTGCAACGGGCCGGGCTGAAACCGTCACCGGCGGCGGATCGGGAAACGCTGCTGCGCCGGGTCGCTTTCGACCTCACTGGCCTGCCGCCGACCCCGGCGGAGATCGATGCGTTTTTGGCGGCCACCTCGCCTCGCGCGTATGAGGCGGTGGGCGAGCGGTTGTTGGCTTCTCCGCGTTACGGTGAACGGATGGCGAGCGACTGGCTCGACGCCGCGCGTTACGCCGACTCGCACGGCTACAGCCTCGACCGCCGTCGCGTGATGTGGCCGTGGCGCGACTGGGTGATCGCCGCGTTCAACGACAACATGCCGTTTGATCAGTTTGCCACTGAGCAGCTGGCCGGCGACCTGTTGCCCGGCGCGACGCTCGCGCAAAAAGTGGCCACCGGTTTCAACCGCAACCACTCCATCCAGAGCGAGGGCGGCGTCATCAACGAGGAGTATCGCGTCGAGACGGTGGTCGATCGCGTGGAGACGACGACGGCGGTTTTCCTCGGGCTGACGTTTGGCTGCGCGCGGTGTCACGACCACAAATACGACCCGATTTCGCAGAGGGAGTTTTACGAGTTTTACGCGTTGTTCAACAACGTGCCGGAGACGGCGCACGTCGGCAACTCCGACAAGCAGGCGGACAAGCCGTTCGTGAAGGTACCCAGCCTGGCACAGCGCGGGCGGATGGATCGGCAACGCGCCGAGATCGCAGCGCTGGAAAAAAAACCGGATGCGGAACCGCAACTCAAGGCGGCACGTAAGGCGCTCGACGCGCTTGGCCAAGAGGTGCCGACCGCGATGGTGATGGGCGAGAAGTCGCCCCCGCGTAGGACATTCATCCTGTCCCGCGGGCAGTACGACCAGCCAGGCGAGGTCGAGGTGCGAGCCGGTTTGCCGGCTGCACTTGGGCAATGGCCGGCCGGTGCGCCGCGCAACCGGCTTGGCTTGGCCAGATGGCTGGTCAGCCGGGCGAATCCTTTGACGGCGCGGGTTACCGTGAACCGGCTTTGGCAGATGCATTTCGGCACCGGCATCGTGAAATCGTCGGAGGATTTTGGAGCACAGGGCGAATGGCCGTCGCACCCCGCGTTGCTCGACTGGCTGGCGGACGAGTTCGTCCGCAGCGGTTGGAACCGCAAGGCAATGCAGAAGCGTATCGTTATGTCGGCGACGTACCGGCAGTCGTCGCGCGTGACGCCGGCGCTACTCGAGGCCGATCCGGCCAACCGGCTGCTCGCACGCGGGGCACGATTCCGGTTACCGGCGGAAATGATCCGCGACCACGCGCTGTCGGCGGGCGGGCTGCTTGTTGGCCGGCTTGGTGGCGAGAGCGTCCGGCCGTACCAACCGCCCGGGCTTTGGGACGATGTGGTGTACGAGAACGTGCCGCGTTTCGTGCAGGATCACGGCGAGAAACTTTACCGCCGAAGCCTGTACACTTACTGGAAGCGCTCCGTGCCGCCGCCGAACATGCAGGCGTTCGACGCACCGTCGCGCGAGGTGTGCGTGCTGACTCGCGCCAAGACGAACACGCCGCTCGCCGCGTTGGTGTTGATGAACGACCCGACGTTTGTCGAGGCGTCGCGCAAGCTGGCCGGGCGCGTGTTGCGTGACGGCGGAGCGACGGCGGAGTCGCGGCTGACGCTGCTGCACCGGCTCGTGTGTGGCCGGCACCCGACGGAGCGCGAGCTGGGGCTGCTACGCGGCGTGCTGGTGGAGCTGCAGACCAGCTTTCGCGCCGAGCCGGCGGCGGCCAAGCGGTTGCTGGAAGTTGGCGAAACGCCACGCGATGAGTCGTTCGACGCTGCGGAATTGGCCGCCTACGCGTCGCTGGCCAACGCCGTGCTCGGCACCGACGAAGCCATCACACGGAACTGACGTATGACATCCGAAACCGACCACGCGATGATGCAGACCCGGCGACAATTCCTCGGCCGCACGAGCGCCGGCATCGGCTCGGTGGCTCTGGCCTCGCTGCTCAACCCGCGGCTGTTTGCCGGCTTGGCTGGTTTTCCGAATTTCGCGCCGAAGGCCAAGCGCGTGATTTATCTGTTCCAGAGCGGCGCGCCGTCGCAGTTCGAGTTGCTCGACCACA
>CAYWMH010000261.1:0-3698 GCA_964459315.1 uncultured Verrucomicrobiota bacterium | reverse complement strand
ACTTTCGTACGGCCATGCGGGTGGGCACCGGTTTGTCGCAGATCGGCGAGTTCTCCTTTGTGATCGCCACGCTGGGCCTGACCATGGGCGTCACCAACCCGAGCCTGTACCCGATCGTCGTCGGTGTGGCGCTGGTCACGACGCTGTTCACGCCGCGCTGGATCCGCAACGCCGATCGCCTGGCCGACTCACTGCTGCGAACCGCGCCCGGGCCGCTGGCCAGCTACCTCACGCTGTACAAGGACTGGGTGGAGCGGTTCAAGGGCGGTCAATGGAATAGCCTTGCCTGGAAGCTGTCTCGCAAGTGGCTGCTGCAAATGGCGGTCAACATGGCGCTGGTGGCGGGGGTGATCCTTGGCGCAGCCTACCTCGCTCGGCTCGAACCGGCCTGGCTGGCCAAGTGGAACATGACACCGGACACCCTGCGCACGGCACTTTGGGTGGCGGCGCTGGTGCTGTCGCTACCGATGCTCATCGCCAACCTTCGCAAGCTGCAGGCGCTCGGCATGCTGATCTCGGAGGCGACCATCCGGCGCGAGTCAGCCGGCCAGCGCACGCAGTCACTCCGCGCGGTGGTGGCCAATGTCTGCCTCGTCGCCGGCACGGCCGGGATGATCCTGTGCGTGCTGTTGCTCAGTTCCGCACTGTTGCCGCCGCTCGGAGTGATGCTGGCATTGGCGGTGGTGCTGGGAGTGGTGGCCTGGCTGCAATGGCGGTTTCTCGTGCGCGTCTACGCCCGGGCGCAGATCGCGCTCAAGGAAACCTTCGAGGCCAACGAGCTTGGCCGAGGGGAGGCTGAGTCCGCCGACCTGCCGACCGGCCTGCTGGAGGCCGCGCACCTCGACAGCCTGCGCTTGGCCAAGGGCAGTCCCGCTGCGGGGCGGCGCATCGGTGAACTGGCGCTGCGCACGAACACCGGGGTGAGCATCGTCGGGATCGAGCGCGACAGCGAACGCATCGTCAACCCCGGCCCGGAGGAGACGCTGCACGAGGGGGATTTGCTGCTGATGCTCGGGGAGGGTGACCAACTCCCAAAGGCCAAGGCCGAGTTGATCACCGGCCAAGCGCGTTGACTTACTCGGAGGCCGATGTTTTCGGCCTGAGTTGGGGGAAGAGGAGGACGTCGCGGATGCTCTCCTGACCCAACAGCATCATGATCAGCCGGTCGATGCCGATGCCGATGCCGCCGGCCGGTGGCATGCCGTGCTCGAGCGCGGTGAGGAAGTCGTCGTCCAGTTTTTGCTGCTCCTCGCCGGCCTGGTTGACCAACGCCTCGCGCTGGGCGACCGGGTCGTTTTGCTCGGTGTATGCTGGGGCGATTTCCTGCCCGTTGATGCAGCACTCAAACACCTCGATGGTGGTGGGATCCTCCGGCGAGAGCTTGGCCAGCGGGATCAGTTCCTTCGGCAAATGGGTGACGAAGGTCGGCTGGATCAGCGTCGGCTCGATCAGTTTCTCGAACAGGCCGTTGGTGACCTCGAAATCCTCGTAGTCCGGGGCGATCTCCGCGCCGAGATCGATGGCGCGCTGGCGGCGTTCGTTGGGCGAGATGTCGAACCAGTCGGCGCCACCCTTTTCGCGGATCAACTCCTTGTACTTCACGCGGCGCCACGGGCGGGAGAGGTCGATGGTACGGGTGACGTTGCCCTCGGCGTCCTTGTGCTCGATCACGAGTGTGCCGACCACTTTCTCGGCCACGCGGGTGATCATCGTCTCGAGCAACTCCATCATCGTCTCGTAGTCGCCGAACGCCTGATACGCCTCGAGCATGGTGAACTCCGGGTTGTGTCGTGGCGAGATGCCCTCGTTGCGGTAGTTGCGGCCGATCTCGAACACGCGATCCATCCCGCCGACGAGAAGCCGCTTGAGGTACAACTCCAGCGCAATGCGCAGGTAAAAGTCGCAGCCCAGCGCGTTGTGCCGGGTGATGAACGGCTGCGCCGCTGCGCCGCCGGGGACGGCCTGCATCGTGGGCGTCTCCACCTCGATGAAGCCACGCTCGTGCATGAAGTCACGAATCTCGCGGATGATCGCACTGCGCTTGTAGAACACGTCCTTGACGTCGTTGTTGGCGATGAGGTCGAGGTAGCGCTGACGATAGCGGGTCTCGATATTCGAGAGGCCGTGCCACTTTGCCGGGAGGGGGCGCAGCGCCTTGCCGACGACGGTGAATGACTCGGCCTTGAGCGTGATCTCCTCCGTGCGCGTGGTGAACATCGTCCCTTTCACGCCGAGGAAATCGCCGAGGTCGAGCTTCTTCAGCACCTCGAAGGACTCCTCCCCGAGGGCGTTTTTCTGTGCGTATACCTGCATGCGATCGGAGCCGTCGCGTATATCGAGAAAGATGCTCTTGCCCATCGTGCGGAACGCGGTCATGCGCCCGGCCAGGGCGACCTCGCGGCCTTCCTCGTAATTTTCGCGTGCGCCGGCGCAGGTCTCGTTCGGCGTAAACTTGTTCGCAAACGGCTCGATGCCCTTTTCACGCAGGGCGTCGAGATTGGCTTTGCGCTGTTCTATTAACGAATTTTCCTCTTCCATGAATTTCCTAAAAAAGGGCGGACAGTTAATCACCCCGCCGCCCGCATGGCCAACGAAACTTTTGCGCTTGGCCAAGCGGTTGACGCCGTCCGCTCTCGCGATAGACTTGGCCAAGCGACGATTCATGAAAACAAGCCGTTCCACCACTTTCCTGCTTGGGCTGGCTTTCGCGCTGGGTGCCGCCGGCTGCACCACGCCCAAGCTCGCCCAGCAAAAACGGGTCGTCTACGGCGAGCGGCACGACCACGAACTGGCCTACGAGTTCCTGCAGCCCCGGAAAACCAACGGCCTCGGCGTGGTGGTGATGGTGAGCGGTTCCTGGCGGTCGGATCCCGACGATTTCAAGCCGATGATGGGCCGGGCGTTCCTGCGGCGCGGCTACTCGCTGTTCGCCGTTTCGCACCTCTCCCAGCCCAAGGCGACCATCCCGGAGATTTACGACGATGTCACCCGCGCCGTGCAGCACATCCGCGAGCACGCCGGCGAATACGGGGTCGATCCCGGCCAGCTCGGTGTCGTCGGGGCCAGCGCCGGCGGTCACTTGAGCCTCATGGTGGCCACCCGCGGCAAGGAGACCACTGGCAAACAGGACGGGCTCGTCCGCGCGGTGGCGATCTTCTTCCCGGTGACCGACGTGCTCAAACCGGGCAACCCCGCCAAGACGGAGAAGGACGGCGGACCGTCAAAACGATTCCGCAAGCTGTTTGGCATCGCCCCCGACGACCTCGACGCGTGGAACCGGGTCGGCCGCGAGTTGTCACCGCTCCACCACGTCGACGCGGACACGCCGCCGGTGCTGATCATTCACGGTGACGACGACGAGGTCGTATCCTTCCAACAATCCGAGTGGTACATCGAGGCCGCTGAAAAGCACGGGGCAACGGCCAAGCTCATCCGCAAGCGGGGCAAGGGCCATGGCTGGGCAACCATCCTTTGGGACATCCGGAAGTTCGCAAAGTGGTTCGACGAACACCTCGAGCCGCCCGCCGCCAATTAACCTTCGCCCGTCTGGCCAAGGCGGAACTTGCAACGGGCGCGGCTTTGCGGTACTCAACCCGGCCGCGTTTTCGCGCGATTTCCCCGCTTCGGCCCCAACCGGGGCGTCTGCCAATGGCATTGATCGTACAGAAATTCGGCGGATCGTCGGTAGCCGACATCGA
>CAYWMH010000260.1:0-3713 GCA_964459315.1 uncultured Verrucomicrobiota bacterium | reverse complement strand
CCTGCGTCCCGACAACACCAACCTGCTTCACGTGACGGATAAGCGTTATGCCAAGCTGGCTCCCTACCAGGGCAACAGTAAAAACCTGGTCCACTGCCCAGCGGACAAGTATGTCAGCAACTCACAAAAAAGGAAGGGGTGGTCCAAACGGATCCGAACTTTCTCCATGAACTCCAACATGGGAGAAGGTAATGGCAAGCTTTGGTATGGCCCTCAGCATCATCAAATTTACCTCAAGGAAGGAGACATCATCGATCCAAGCAACAAATGGGTGGTGGTGGATGAGCATCCAGACAGCATGAACGATGGCTGTTTTTTCACCAACATGACAACCCCCAGTCCGAGTTACGTGGATTTACCCGGGACGATGCACAACAATGCCTGCGGATACGGCTTTGCCGATGGCCATTCAGAAATCAAGAAATGGAACCACGAGATGAAGAGCGGGATTAACTTCAATCGCAGCTGGTCGCCCCGCGGAAAAGGAGCCAAGGCAGACTGGTTGTGGCAGCAGGAACGATCTTCTGCGCCAAGGAGATAAAGGGTTTCCTCCGCTCAACAATAAACAGGGATTTTTCCGCGCAGTTGGTGGTGGGTTCGATAAAACACTAAGCCAGAAGTGAAACGAACAAGGAAACGTCTCCGTCATTGACGATGGGCGGGCGAAGCCGCACTCTCCGCCCCGGTATATGGCGAATACTATCCTGTTCATCTGCACCGGCAACATCTGCCGCAGCCCAATGGCCGAGGGCAAGTTCCGACATCTGGTCGAGCAAAACAAGGCTGACCTCATCGTGAAATCCGCCGGCGTCGGCGCCCAGAACGGCCAGCCGCCGAGCGAGAACGCGATCCGCGCCATGCAGGATCTCGAGATCGACATCTCCCCGCAGCGCAGCCAGATGCTCACCGCTGAGTTGGCCTCCGAGGCCGACATGATCATCGGCATGACCCACGGCCACGTCGAGATGGTCAACCTCATGTACCCACAAGCCGCTGAAAAAACCTTCCTGCTCCGGGATTTCGACGACTCCCTTCCCCTGCACGAGAGGGAGGTTGCCGACCCCCTCGGCGGCACTCTCGAGATTTACCGCCTATGTCGCGACCAGATCAGCGATGGCATCGATTCCCTATTGAACTCCATACAGAAAAACAACCGCCTGATCCCCGGCGCATCGCCGGTGGTGGAGTTGGCCCTCGGCTCAGATCACGCTGGCTACGGGCTGAAGAAAATCCTAGGCAATTACCTTGGCGAAAAAGGCATCCCTTACGCCGACTTTGGGTGCGACTCGGAAGACAAGGCCGACTACCCGGATCACGCCCGCGAAGTGGCCCAAACCGTGGCCGATGGCCAGGCCCGGCTAGGCCTGCTGGTCTGCCATACCGGTAACGGCATGAGCATGACCGCCAACAAGGTGCCTGGCGTCCGGGCCGCGCTGGTGCGGGACGAGGAAACGGCCAAGCTAACCCGCCAGCACAACAATGCGAATGTCCTCTGCCTTGGGGCGACCTCAACGGACGAGGCCTTGGCCAAGCGTATCCTGGATCTGTTCATCGAGACTCGGTTCGAGGACGGCGGCCGCCACGAGCGGAGGGTGAATAAGATCGAGGCCGGGGCCCGCGGCCAACGGCTTGGCCAGGTGGATCCCGAGATCGAGCAGGTAATCCAGGCCGAGACCGTCCGCCAGCAGGAAAACATCGAGTTGATCGCCAGCGAGAATTTCACCAGCCCGGCCGTCATGCAGGCGCAGGGCTCGGTGCTCACCAACAAGTACGCCGAGGGCTACCCGGCCAAGCGCTGGTACGGTGGCTGCGAGCACGTAGATGTCGCGGAGCAACTGGCCATAGAGCGCGCCAAGCAACTCTTCGGCGCCGAACACGCCAACGTGCAGCCCCACTCCGGCAGCGGGGCAAACATGGCCGTCTATTTTTCCGCGCTCCAGCCAGGTGACAAGATCCTGACCATGGATTTGTCCCACGGCGGACATCTGACCCACGGCAACAAAGCCAACTTCTCCGGCCGCTTCTACGCCGTCACCCACTACGGCGTGAACCAGGAAACCGAGCAGATCGATTACGACAAACTGGCCGAGGTGGCAGCACAAGAAAAACCGGCGATGATCACGGTCGGAGCCAGCGCCTATCCTCGGATCATTGACTTCGACCGCATGGGACAGATCGCCCACGGTGTCGGGGCGTTGCTGCTGGCTGACATTGCCCACATCGCCGGACTAATCGCCGCAGGCCTCCACCCCAGCCCGGTCGGCCATGCGGACTTTGTCACTACAACGACCCACAAGACGCTACGCGGCCCGAGGGGCGGACTTATCCTGTGCGGCGAAGAACACGCCAAGGCAATCGATTCGCAGACCTTTCCCGGCATCCAGGGTGGCCCGTTGATGCACGTCATCGCGGCCAAGGCGGTTTGCCTCCGGGAGGCCCTTCAGTCGCCCTTCAAGGAGTATCAAGCCCAAGTCGTGGCCAACGCGGCGGCCTTGGCCAACGGCCTGGCACGGAACGGATTCCGCCTGGTCAGCGGCGGCACGGACAACCACTTGATGCTCGTGGATGTCGGTTCCCACGACATGACCGGAAAGGAATGCCAGGCCGCCCTCGACGCCGCCGGCATCACGATCAACAAGAACACCATCCCGTTCGAGACTCTTTCCCCATTCCAGTCCAGTGGGATACGCATCGGCTCTCCGGCCGTCACCACCCGCGGCATGGGCGAAGGCGAGATGGCCGATATCGCCGACATGATCAGCGAGGTGCTGCTTGACATAAAAAATGTTGACAAGCAGGCCGCCGTCAGGAATCGTGTCCGGCAACTGACCGCAGGATTCCCCTTGCCGTATTAAAAACCCCCACTGGAATTAATTCCGTGGGCCTGTCGATGTATGCCTGTAGAGAGGCAAACATGGACAATCCGAGAACGATCCCTTCAGTACCCGGTGATTTGACTGGGAAGTTTATCTTTGGATCACAGGAGGTTTCTTGCAATGAGATGAAAAACACAGGACACAAAAACAAGGGCGCCAAGGGCTCCCGCAAGAAAAAATCAACCGCATTGGCCGCCACCGAGGCTGCCGCCATCCGGAACAAGTACCTCCGTGCCTACGGTGAAACACCTCCTGAGGACACAGTCGCCCCCGGCGACGAGGTGGAAATGCCGGAGGATTCCGCAGCGACGGGCGAGCCGAAGGGTGAGTCCGTGAATATGAGCCAGTTGCAGGCGCTCGAGATGCCTGCGCTGAACAAGATGGCCAAGGATCAGGGAATCCCCAACTACGGCTCCCTCCAGAAACACGAGTTGATCTTCCAGATCCTGCAGCGCGACGCCGAGAAAACCGGCTCCCTCTACACCGAGGGCGTGCTCGAGATTTTGCCTGAAGGATTCGGCTTCCTCCGGTCCGAGAGCTTCAATTACCTGCCCTGCCCGGAGGATGTTTACGTTTCCCCTTCACAGATTCGCCGGTTTGACCTGCAGACCGGCGACATCATCTCCGGCGAAATCCGACGCCCAAAGGATCGGGAGCGATTCTTCGCCCTCGTCAAGGTGGCCTCAGTGGGCCACGAGGAGCCGGAAGTCGCCAAGGACAAGATTCACTTCGACAACCTCACGCCCCTTTTCCCTGAGGAGCGATTTCTCCTCGAGAACGACCCGGAGGAATATTCCACCCGCGTGATGGACCTGGTCTGCCCGATAGGCAAGGGCA
>CAYWMH010000259.1:0-3722 GCA_964459315.1 uncultured Verrucomicrobiota bacterium | reverse complement strand
ATCGGCAACATCGCCTGCATAATCGAGCAGCCGACGCTCGAGTCGTTCAAGGCAATGTGCGCGAATGAAAACGTCCGCCTGCTGTGCGTGACTGGTGGGCCGGGCGTGGTGGCCGCAGCGATGCAGACCGGCAAGCGCGCCATCTGCGCCGGGCCGGGCAACCCGCCGGTGCTCGTCGACGACACCGCAGACATCGACCGCGCTGCCCGCTGCGTGGTGCAGGGTGCCTCGTACGACAACAACCTGCTTTGCATCGGCGAGAAACAGGTGTTCGTGCTGGACCGTGTCGCGGATGCGTTCATGTCCGCGATGGAACGCCACGCTGCAGTTCGGTTGAACGGCTCGCAGCTCGATGCGCTGACGCATGCCGCGTTTGTCTTCCCGGAAGGGCAGGGTGCCGGATGTGGGCATGCCGCGACCAACAAGGATTTCATCGGCAAGGACGTCCCCGTGCTGGCGCAGGCCGCCGGGGTCAACGCCCCGGCCGGGACGCAACTGCTCTTCGCCGAGACGAGCGCCGATCACCTCTTTGTCGAGGAGGAGCAAATGATGCCGATGCTGCCGATCATCCGCGTGAGCAGCGGCGAGGAAGGCATCGAGGCCGCCAAGAAATCCGAGCACAATTACCGGCATACCGCCATTATCCATTCCCACGATGTCAACCACATGACCGCGATGGGGCGGGCACTCGACACGACGTTGTTCGTGAAGAATGGGCCGAGCATGGCCGGGCTGGGCTTGGGCGGGGAGGGGTACCTGAGCTTTTCCGTCGCCACGCCGACCGGCGAGGGCGTGACCAACCCGCGTACTTTCACCCGTGTGCGCCGGTGTGTGATGGTGGACAACCTTAGGATTTACTGATCATGCGCCTGGCACGAGTCGAGGGCAATGTGGTTGCCACCCGCAAGCATCCCAGCCTGGAGGGGTGGCGGCTCGTTGTGTGCCAGCCGATCAACCTCAAGGGCGAGAACGATGGTACACCGATCATCGCCATCGACCCGCACGGCGCCGGCATGCACCAGCGCGTGATCGTCTCGTCCGACGGTTTGGCCGCGCGCCGCACGGTCGGCGACGCTCGCAGCCCGGTGCGGATGATGATTACCGGCATCATCGACAAGACGCAGGAGGAGGAGGCCGCATGAGGCTGGGCAAGGTCATCGGGCGGGTGACGCTGAGCCAGACGATCCCTTGCTTTGAGGGCGGACGTTGGCTGGTGGTCAATCCTTACACCCGCGACTGTTTTCAGAGCGGGGACGATCCGCCGGAGGAGTTGAGTGTTGAGCCGAGTTTGGTGGTGTACGATGCACTTGGCGGTGACGTCGGCCAGACGATTGGGTTTATCGAGGGACGTGAGGCTTCCGCGCCGTTTGCGGAGCCGATGCCGATCGATGCCATCAACGCCGCCTTGGTGGACACGGTATATCACAAACCGATGAAATAATTTTTAGTGGATGAAAAAAGTTTACAGCGCTAAAGATATTGACGATCTGCATCGTGGAGGAGGCTTGGGGAATATCCCGGCTGACGCCATCCTGACGCCGTCGGCGCGGGATCGGATGAACGAATTGGGCGTAGAGCGGGGCAAGCGTAATGGGAGCCCCGTCAAGAGTGGGGTTAACGACGACGGCATCGACTCATCTATCCGCGCCAGCAGCCCGAAAGCCGACCTTGAACGGCTGTTCAACAGCCCCGCCGTGCACGCGCTCAAGGAGCAGATTTGCGAGGTTGGCCGACGGCTCTGGCAGCGTGCCTACGTCGACGGCAACGGCGGCAACCTCTCGATCCGCCTGACCGAGGACGTGGTGCTATGTACGCCGACGCTGGTGTCCAAGGGCTTTATGAAGCCGGAGGATCTCTGTCTCGTCGACCTCGACGGCAACCAGCTTGCCGGCGTGAAGAAACGCACAAGCGAAATCCTGATGCACCTGCAGATCATGAAGGCGCAGCCGAAGGCCCGCGCCGTCTCGCACGCGCACCCGCCATACGCCACCGGCTTCGCCGTGGCCGGCGTGCAGCCGCCGACCTGCATGATCCCGGAGATCGAGGTGTTCATCGGCCGCGTGCCAATCGCCCCGTACGAAACGCCAGGCACGATCGAGATGGGTCGCAAGGTCGCCGAACTGGTGAACGAGCACAACACGGTGTTGATGGAAAACCACGGCGTTGTCTCGTGGAGCCATAGCATTGAGGACGCCTATTTCAAGATGGAGATCGTCGAGGCTTACTGCCGCACGGTGATCGTGACCACGCAGCTCGGCGTGCAGCCAAAGCAGTTTTCGCCGAAGCACCTGAAGGACCTGCTCGATATCAAGCAAACGCTCGGTGTGCCGGATCCGCGCATCGGACTCAAGGAGTGCGAGCTGTGCGACAACGACGAGTGGCGTCCGGGGGTGACCTGCGCCGTGCCGGCGAAGGGGGGCGACAGTGCGAAGCCGGCGGGCGACTCCGAGGCGGAGAACGTCGTGCAGGCCGTCACCGCCGAAATCATGAACCGTCTCAAGGGCTAAGCCGCTGCGCTTGGCCAAGCGCCATATGAAATCGCTCGATGCCAAGCTGTCCGCATACAGGGATGACCCTGCCGCGCGCGAGTCGTTTGTCATCGCCGATGCCAAGGATCCGGACATGGCGTTTGGCGTCCGCGCGCTTGGCCACCGCCGATACCTTTCCGGCCGGGGCGCGCACCCGGCACAGTTCTCGCCGGAGATCTGGTCGCGCGACGAGTTCGGCCATCGCAACCTGCCTGAGTTCCTCGACATCATCCGCGAGGTGGTGGCGCAGGGGCTGGTCGACATCATGCTCATGTCGGCGCATGTCAACGAGCAACTCACCATCAAGGAGGGTCTGTTTTGCGACTCTCATATCACTCCGGCCGCCCGGGCCAACGACGCGACGGACGTGTGGGCCGCGCGCCACGGCAACTACCTGAGCCAACCGGCGCAGCCGTTCCGGTCCGCGAGCATCGACCACATACAATGTGGCCAACTGGACTGTGACCGCGACGGCGGCGATTTTCCCGGCGCCAACCTAGGCCTGTACTCCGTCACTTATCTCAACGACCTCGAGCAGGACAAACGGACACTCGAGGCGTTCCATGTGTTTCGCGAGGAGGCCGAGCGTAAGCGGTTTCGATACTTTCTCGAGGTGTTCGATCCGAACGTCGACAGCGGTATCCCGCCGGAGAAGCTGGGCGAGTTCATCAACGACCAGATTCTGCGCACCCTGGCCGGAATCGCCGACGCTGGGCGGCCGGTTTTCCTCAAGATTGTCTACCACGGTCCGCGCTACATGGAGGAAATTTGCCAATACGACCCCAACATGGCGGTCGGCGTGCTGGGCGGCAGCGCGGGCACGACCTACGACGCGTTTCGCCTGCTGCACGATGCCAAAAAGTACGGCGCGCGTTTGGCACTGTTCGGTCGCAAGATCAACAACGCTGAGCACCAGTTGGCTTTCATCGAGTTTCTCCGGTTGATTTCGGAGGACAAGATTTCGCCCGAGGAAGCCGTGCACGCCTACCACGGTGTACTGCAGGGGAAGGGGATCACGCCCAAGCTCTCGCTGGAACAGGACCTCGAGTTGACCGAGCAGTCGATGCGCTACGGGGACGAGGGAGGCAAGACCATCGTGACGATGCCAGCCAACCCCATGGCCAAGCGCAAGCCGAAGGCATCAAAACCGGATGCTGTCTGGCCGACCAAGGCCAATGGGCGACCGGACTTCGC
>CAYWMH010000258.1:0-3740 GCA_964459315.1 uncultured Verrucomicrobiota bacterium | reverse complement strand
AAGGGCTCTACGGCGGTCTGTTTCGACAAGTTGACCGGCAACGAGGTGTGGCGCAGTGTGACCGCGCGCGAGCCGGGGTATTGTCCACCGACACTCATTCAGGCCGGTGGTGTGGAACAATTGATCATTTGGCATCCGGAGTCGATCAACTCGCTGAACCCGGACACGGGGGAAGTGTACTGGACGCAGCCGTTCCGGCTTCGGTTCGGGTTGTCGGTGCCGACGCCGCGACAGGTGGGGAACCAGTTGTTTGTGACGGCATTTTACAACGGGCCGATGATGATGAACCTCGCCAAGGACAAGCCGACCGCCACGCTGGCATGGAAGGGCAATCGCAACAGCGAGAAAAACACGGACAAACTCCACAGCATCATGCCGACGCCGTTCATCGAGAAGGGGCACATTTACGGCGTGTGCAGCTACGGGCAGCTGCGGTGCCTGCGGGTGGATACCGGCGAACGGGTCTGGGAGGATCTCACCGCCACGCGCGGCGGCGAAGAGGCGCGCTGGGGGAATGCCTTCCTCGTGAAGCATACGCCGTCGGATCGGTTTTTTCTGTTCAACGAACTGGGCGACTTGATCATCGCCAAATTGTCGCCCAAAGGCTACGAACTGATCGACAAGGCGCACCTGGTCGAACCGACGGGCAAGGCGATGAACCGCAAGGTGGTGTGGAGCCACCCTGCGTTCGCCAACCGCAACGTGCTCGTGCGAAACGACAAGGAGATCGTCTCGTTTTCGTTGGCGGAATAATCGAAGCGACCAAGCGCTCTGGCCAAGGTCAGACGAGATGGACGCGGCGGGTGCCGATGTCGATGAAGCCAATCTCCCCGGCGTTCATCTTTTGCTCGCGGATGGAGCGCAGCACTCGGACCGAGTCATCGCCACGGACGACCACGACCATGCCGATGCCCATGTTGAAGACCTGGTGCATCTCGGTGTCGGACACCCTGCCCCGGGCCTGCAGCAGATCGTAGATAGGCAGGACATCCCAGGTGCCGCGCATCACCACGGCGTCGCAGCCGTCCGGCAGGACGCGCGGGATGTTGTCGATGAACCCGCCGCCGGTGATGTGCACGAGGCCCTTGACGCCCCATGAGCGACGCGTGCCCGGGTTGAATTTCTTGAGCAACTTTTGCACGAGCGGGCCGTAGCTCACGTGCACCTTGAGCAGCTCGTTGGCGGCGGTGATGCCGAGGCCGGGGAGGCGGCTCGACGGCTTGAGCTTCATCTTATCGAACAGGATGTTGCGGGCAAGCGAGTAGCCGTTGGTGTGCAGGCCGGAGGCGGCGATGCCGATCAGCTTGTCGCCGGGGCGGATGGTGCGGCCGTCGAGGATGCGGTTTTTCTCAACCACGCCGACGATGGTGCCGCTGACGTCGTATTCGCCGGGCTGGTAGAAGCCGGGCATCTGCGCGGTCTCGCCACCAACAAGGGAACAGTTGTTTTCACGGCAGCCGATGGCAAAACCGCGGATGATGTCGCTGAACGCTTTTTTCTCCAGCTTGCCGGTGCCGATGTAGTCGAGGAAGAACAGCGGCTCGGCGCCGATGACGGCGATGTCGTTGACGCAATGGTTGACGAGATCCTGACCGATGGTGTCGTGGCGCTTGGCGGCGAAGGCGACCTTCAGCTTGGTGCCAACGCCATCCACGCTCGAGACGAGCACGGGGGTTTTGAATTTGCGGGTGTTGAGCGCGAACAACCCGCCGAAACCGCCGACTTGCCCGAGCACCTCGGGGCGCTGGGTCGATGCGAGCAATGCGGGGAGATCATCCTTGAGCCGGTTGCTGACCGCGAGGTCAACCCCGGCGGAGGCGTATGCGGATCGTTTGGGCATTTAACAAGCTACTCCACCGCCTTGGCAGGGGGTTCCTCGGCAGGGCTGTCGTCCGGCGCGGGGCTCTCCTCGGCAGCCGCCGGGGGTTCCTCCTCCGCAGAGTCGGCCTCTGTCGGTTCGACCGACTCGGTGGGCGCATCCGCTTGGCCAAGCGCTTGGCTTGGCTCGGAAGAAGTTTCGGTCGTGTCGCTGACCTCGGGAGCCGGTGGCTCGGCGCTTGGCTCGGTTGGCTCGGGCTCTTGGCCAAGCGCTTGGTCTGGCTCGGAAGCTTCGGTCGTATCGCTGACCTCCGAGGCCGGGGGCTCGGGGCTTGGCTCCGGCTCGGCAGCGCTTAGCTCCGCCGTTTCGGCCGGCTTGGCTTCCTCGGCGGCGGGGGCATCCGCCGGGGTCTCAGCCTTGGCTTCGGTCGAGGTGGAAGTCGTCCCTCCAGTTTCGGTCGGCTCGGGCTTGGTTTTCTTTTCCGGCTTTGGCTTTTTCTTTTTCTGCTGGGGCGGTTGCGGCTTGGGCGCGATCTCCATCTGGCCGTTGGCGTACTCGATGACGTGGCCCTGGTGCACGAGCCAATGCAGGTCGCTAAGCACGGCGGTGCGCTCCGGGGAGAGCGGGGAGTCCGGCGCGGGCTCGCCGCCCTCGGCGGGTGCCTCGGCGCTTTCCGGTTTTTCCGGCTCGGGGGCGAACTGGTCGAGGATCATCCGGCGTGTGCAGTCCCGATTCTCGACAACGAACGAGACGATAGCTCGGATGCTGTCGCTGACCGGGGTGTTCCCGAGGTCGAGATGGTGCGGACGCGACACGGAGACGTGGGTGACGCTTTTTTTGCGCTTGAAAAACTGGAGGCCGTGGCTGCTGAACTCCTGGCTGAGTAGGTTGACGACCCTCAGCGGGAAGCGCCGCTGGTCGTCGAGCTCGTAGCGGACGAGGTTCTGCATTCGCGGCGGGGTTTTTTTGCTGAACACGCTGGCCTTCAGCGCCACGTCGTCCACGCTCGAGACAACGTTGGCCAGGTGGTGCTGGCGGAAATGGTCGCGGACAGCCGCGCGCGACTCGAGCTTGGCCTCCTCCGGCAGGTTGATGGCGATATACTCGGTCTTCCAGCTCTGTTCATCGATCCACTGCTTAACGATCTCCTCGTCGTGGACGATCTTGACGCGCGACTTGAAGACGTCGAACGGCAGGCGGGCGAACCGGCCTGCGTGCAGGGCGCGGAGCTTGTCCTGATAGCCGTGGTAGTTCGGCGGCCCGAGGATCTCGTCGCTCATGCCGCACTGTGCCACGAAGGTGTAGGTGCCCTTGGGCGGGTCGATCTCGGTTTTTTCCGTCTTGTAAAACGTGTCAAAATGCCGGGCGAGCACGTGGTCCACCGCCTGGTCCTCGGAGAGCCAGACCGTCTCGTCCACCTGGCAGAAGAACAGCGGCTGGGCGACCGAGCCGTCCTCCTTTTTCCGCGTCTTGAGGACGACGAGATACCGTTCCGGCTTGGCCAGGATCAGCCGCGCGATGTCGAACAGCGGGTAGGCGCGGCCGGTGTGCTTGATCTGCCGGGCGAGCGACTCGACGCCCTGTTTCTCCGGCTGGATGACCAAGTCCAGCTCCAGCGCCGGGCGCGGGGGCGGGTCGTTGCGCCGAAAGTTGTTTTTCTTGTCGAACGGGCGCTTGCCGTCGCGCTTCTGGAATTTCGGCCGCCGGTCGTCCCTGCGATCGCCATCGCGGTTGCTATCCCGGTCGCCACGGCCCTTCTGGTCGCGGCCCTTGAAGTCACGGCCGCGGTTGTCGTCGCGCCGACGGGGCCGGCGATCGCCCCAGTCGCCGCGTCCGCGGCCGCGGGATTTCTCCTCGCCGGCATAGTCGGCGTATGGCTTGGCGTCGTTCGGTTTCTGCGCCCAAGCGGGGAGAAACTCCA
>CAYWMH010000257.1:0-3744 GCA_964459315.1 uncultured Verrucomicrobiota bacterium | reverse complement strand
CCGCCACCTTGGCCTTGGCCAACTCGGTCTTGGCGGCGCGCAGCATCGAGTTGACGTAGCGCGGGTTATAGCGAGAGGCGACGATGGCCACCCGTCTTCCGGCTGCTCGCTTGGCTTTTGCCTGTAATGCCTTTTTCAGCATGAGTTCAATCCACGAGAAAGGTGCCCTGCGAGGTGGAAGCCTTAACTGCCTTGGGCAAAGCCTTCGGGTCGAAGCGCAATACCAAAGAATGTTTGCCGGCGGCCAAGTGGATCTTGATTTTGCTTGCGGTGTCGACCACCTCGCCGTCGATCCAAACCTTGGCACCGTCAATCCCTTCCAGTTGCAGCGTCACATCGCCGGCCTGCGCGACCTCAAACTCCGTCCCGGCGTACACGCCGATCACCCCGACCCATTGGCCGGCGTTGGTTCCCTTTTTGAGCATGGCATCCGTCAGGCGACCGTCGACGAGCGAGTTGACCGCCAGCCACCGCCTGCGGTTGATGCCGCCGTCCGCGATGCGGTCGTCCCCGAATTGCTGGTCGCGGTGGTTCGCCGCTCGCAACCGCCACACGCGGGCGACATTGCCCTTCGAGGCGTCGAACGCGCCCGCTTTGCCCAGGCGGCTCATGAAACTGAACAGGTCGATTTGGTCCTGTCGCTCCAGTTGGTCGATTAGCCCAGCCGGCATCAGCGAGTTGGCTTGCGTGCGCTTGCGGACATCCGCCTTGGCCACGGTCACGGGCTGGTTGGCGACGTTGCGGAGGAACAATCGGCTGTCGTCCTCGCGCTCGAGCATGCCAAACAACACCTGATTGTCCTTAGTCTCGATCAGGAGCGAATGGTAGCCCTCCTTGATTTTCCGGTTCGGGTAATACAACGACTCAACGAGGTAATCGAGCGGGGCGCTCGCGCCGATCGATGTCAAGTCGGGGCCGACCCTGCCCCCCGCGCCGCCGATGGCGTGGCAACCCACGCAGCCCAGTTCGGCCCGGCGGTAGACCTGTTCGCCACGGGCCGGGTCTCCAGTTCCGGCCACCGCCTTGGTCAGCGCGCGGATCTCACTTCGCGAAAGCGTGATTTCCTCGTCCTTCAGCCCGGCGCTCCGAGGCAGCGCCAACGCCAACGTCTGCAACGGTCGTCCCCCCTCCCGGATTGCCCGCAGGCCCGCCTTGGCGGCCAACTTGGAAAACCGTTTTTGGGGTAGCGCCTTGGCCAAGGCGCTCCCAGCATTTTTCACGCCCAGCAGCGCGCGCCAAAGGTTGAGCGCCTCCGCCTCGGATTTGCAGTCGTTGAGCGCCTCGACGGCCAGCGCCGCCGCCTCGTTCAGGTTCAAGGCAGCCAACGCGGTGACCGCCATGTGGCGCGACTCGGAGTTTCGCTTCGCTTGACCAAGCGGCTTGAGCACCTGGACAGCCTTGGCTCCACCGGTTTCGCGGATGGCATTGATCGCGGCTTGGCGAACGGGCGTCGCGGTTCTTTTGCCTCCGGCGAGATCGACCAAGCCGTCAAACTTGCCCCCTAGCCCCTTCCAAGTGCCGGCCAAGCCAAGCGACGCCACCTGTACTGACTGATTCTCGTTTGTGAAAAACTGGGCGATGCTGCCCTCTGGCACACCCGGCTTGAGGTTTCGATGACGCGAAGCGTGACTGAGCGCCTTGAGGGCGCGCGCCTGTCCATTGCTGGACAACGAACCGCCTATCAACTCGGCGTGAAGTTGCGCCAAATCCGTCTCCTTGCCGGCACGGCCGATAATCTCGATCCACGACCCGTCCTCGGGGATCCTCTTGCCGTTGAGGAACAGGCTAAGCACGTCGCTGGCTTCGCCGCTGGACATCGACTTGAGCGCAAACTCAAGCTGATGCTCACGCCCGTCCGGCTTCCAGCGGCCCGAGCGCACCATCGTCAGCCAAGGTTTCTCGATCTCCCTGAAGCTGAGCCAGGCGGCGTAGTCGAGATAGTTGTCGGTCGGCTTGTCGAGCACGCTGAGCGCGGCGTTGACCGACTGCTCCGTCGGCCTGCGGGTGATGGCACGCATGGCGGCCAAGCGCGGGCGCGGATGCTCATCAGCGATACGCTTGGCCAAGCGAGCCTCGGCATCACCGATACGATCCGCCCACTCGTCCAACACCTGCACGGCGGCGGTGCGAACACGTCCGTCCTTCGCCTCAAGCAGCTTGGTGAGTAGTGGCTCGTTCACGACATCGAGCCCCTGGTAAATCCAAAGCGCCTCAAGTTGCGCCCGTTCGTTGGCCTGTTCGGCTGCCCATTTTTTCAGGGCGGGCAACACGCTTTTCTCGCCCCGCTCCTTAAGAACACGCCGTGCTTTTTCACGATCAAATCCGTTGGGGGATTTCAGCCGGTCCAAAAGGTCGCCGCTCGCGAGTTGCGTCAAGTCGACTTTTTCGACGAGTGGCCGATCCTTGACTGTCACGCGCCAAATGCGCCCGTGAACGTGATCGCGGCGTTCGTCCCGAAAATCGACCTCGCCGTGCTGGATGATTGGGTTCGACCAGTCAGCAATGTAGAGCGCGCCATCGGGGCCAAACTTGATGTCGATCGGCCGGAAATGGACACTCCCGGAACGGAGTACGTCCGGCATCTCCTGCGTGACGTAGCTCGAGCCCTTGTCGCTGATCTTGAACCGGACGATGCGGTGCGCACGAAAATCGCAGGTAATGGCGTCTCCCTGCCAGTCGTCCGGAAAATGCGGACTGCGAACGAGCTCGAGTCCGCAAAATTTCGGGTAACGCCCAGGGCTCACACTGTCTAGCAGCTTCGGCGCTCGCGCGTAGGTGAAATACATCGCCCCTGGCACGCCGTAACTGAGCCCCTGCCCCCCGGCGCCGTCCGTGACAAACGACTGGCCGAACTGGTCGTAATGATGCCCCCACGGATTGCAGAAGCCGCGCAGGAAAATCTCGGCCTTGAGCGTCTCCGGCCTCAGGCGCCACACACCGCCGCTCTCAAGCCGCAACACCTCGTGCGGTGTCTTGATGTGCGTGCGGATGTAGATCGACTGGTTGAAGTAAAGCCGTCCATCAAACCCCCACCGAAGCGTGTGTAAAATGTGATGGGTATCCTCCGTGCCAAAGCCGGACATCACGACCCGCCGATCGTCGGCTTTGCCGTCGCCATCCGTGTCCTTCAAGTGGAGCAACTCAGTGCTTTGGCCGACATAGACGCCGCCGTCACCCGGCTCGATTCCGGTGGGGATGAGCAGGTTGTCGGCGAAAACGGTCGACTTGTCCGCCTGCCCATCGTTGTCGGTGTCATCAAGAATGATCACCTTGTCCGTCGCCATTTGGCCGGGAAGGATCTGCGGATAAACCTCCGAACTGGCCACCCACAACCGGCCCTTGGCATCGAAGTTCATCTGGATCGGCTTGGCCAAGAGCGGGTTCTGCGCGAAGAGCTTGATCTCCAGCCCGTCACCCAGATCGAACTCCGGCAACGGTTGTGGCTTAAACGGCTTGGTCTCCGCTTTTTCCTCCGCCTTGGCTGGCGGTTCGCTTGGTTTGTTTTTCTCCCACTCGCTGGCGGGTATCATTCTGTACTTGCGCTGTACCGTCTTGTTCACCGCGAAAATCTCATCCTCTTTTTGGCGGATAAGCGGGTCGAACATCGGTACTTCCTTGAAGTTGTTCCCCTGCTCGTGCTTGCGAAAGCCCCATAGATACGCCTGATTTTGGGGGCGCGTCCGGTGAAAATAGAGTTCGTTCTTTTCCCGGATCAGCCGGCGGATTTTCTCCGCTTGATCAACG
>CAYWMH010000256.1:913-3760 GCA_964459315.1 uncultured Verrucomicrobiota bacterium | reverse complement strand
GACCCCACTACATCACCGACGGCCACAAGCCGATCCACGAACTCATCTGACCCCGCGTTTGGCCAGGCGCCGGGCCAGGGTCACCACCACTTGTAACTTGGATCCGGCTTCGGGCCGGTGTAGTTCCAGTTGTATGCCTCGTCGGGAAACTCAAAGTACTCGGTGTGGCCGTCGCCCAGTAGCACGTTGAACCGGTATTGACCGTGGTAGTTATGCCATTGGCTCCGGAGGTGCGTTTTTTTCCGGTCCGCCCACCAAGGCCAGTCACCGGTCACCAGCTTGTTCGACGGGCTGCGAATCATCTCGGACGATTTCATTGGGCGGCGGGGGCTGCGCAGCCCATAATTCGAGTCGCCGGTGACGTGCTGGATGCGCAGCGTCTCCACCGCCCACACGGTCAGGTAGCTGTTGCCCCAGCCGTCGAAGCAGCTCCGGATTTTTTTCGGGAACTTGTCTGTGTGCAGTGAGTCGCCCTTATCGGCCGGGCAGCGAAAGACACCAAACGACGGCGCGTAAACATTAAGCGGTCGTTTCTCCGGCTTCACCAGGCCGCCGTGCAGGTTCATCACGCCCTTTTTGCCGCCAAGCGTGCCCCATTGCGAGTAGGCAGGGTAGTAATCCTCGTTGTCATCGACATACATCGCGAACGCGATTGCGTGTTGGTGCAGGTTGCTGTTGCAGCGGGCGGCCTTGCCCTTCTCCTTGGCGCGGCCCAGCGCGGGCAGGAGCAGTGAGGCGAGGATGGCGATGATCGCAATGACGACAAGCAGTTCAACCAGCGTGAAGCCGTTCCGTCTCGGGGGGGCGCTCTTCATCGGGACGAACCAAAACCGTACGGCGCCGCTTGGCCAAGCGCAAGCTACCGATTGACATTCGTCCACGCACCACGGACATTACCCGGCCTTGGAGATGCAGAGCAGGGTGAATCGATTGTTGCTGGGGGGCGCTGCGCTGGCTTGCCTGAGTGGCTTGGCCAAGGCCGAGGTGTTGTTTGAGAAACAGGTCCAGCCGGTGCTGGCCTCGGCCTGCCTGAGTTGTCACGGCGAGAAAAAGCCCAAGGGCGAACTGCAACTGCACACCCACGCCGGGCTGCTTGAGGGCGGCGAGTACGGCAAGGTGGTTGTTCCCGGCAAACCGGATGAAAGCTCTCTCTACACGACCACCGTGCTGCCGCCGGACGATGACGACATCATGCCGCCCAAGGGCGAACCGCTCACCGCCGACCAGGCCAACGTGCTCAAGGAATGGATCGCCGCCGGGGCCAAATGGCCGGAGGGGGTCGTGATCGAGCAGGTTCGACGGATCGATTTCGTCAAGGACATCAAGCCGATCCTGGAGACGGCGTGCATCAGTTGCCACCGGGAAGGGCACGACAAGGGCGACCTGCGCCTCGATGAGCGTCAATATGCCTTCGATGCCGGCGAGTATGGCGCGGCGGTGGTGCCGTTTGACTTGGAGGAAAGTTCCCTTTACCAGAGCGTTATCCTCCCGGCCGACCATGACGACCTGATGCCGCCGTCCAACAAGGGTGGTCCGCTGCCGCAGGAGCAGATCGACCTGTTGCGCGACTGGATCGTGCAGGGCGCCGCTTGGCCGGAAGGGGTTAAGCTCGAGCAAGTGCGCCGTGACACCGGCGAAGCGCCGGAGGCCGACGGGAGTCTCGCCGCCGCGCCCAAGGTTGTCGTCGACATTCGAACCAAGGCGATCGAGTCGCTTATCAAGCAACTCGAGCCGACCATGAAGCCGTACGAGGAGGAAATCCCCGGCACGGGGGTCAAGTTCGAGCTACTCCCGATCCCAAGCGGCGAGTTCGTGATGGGCAGTCCCGCGGCCGAGCCGGGCCGACAGGAGACGGAGGGGCCGCAGCACAAGGTGAAGATTGCGCCGTTCTGGATGGCCAAGACCGAGACCACGTGGAACGCCTACACGCTGTTCATCTACGAGGAGGAGGAAAAGATGGTGATGAAGATTCGGGGCTACAAGCCTGAGTTGAATGCGATCTCCGATGCCGTGGCGCGGCCGACCACGCCGTATGTCGAGATGAGCTTTGGTATGGGCACCGAGGATTTCCCGGCGATCAGCATGACGCAGCACGCCGCCAATACCTACTGCAAATGGCTCACCGCCAAGACCGGCCATTACTACCGCCTACCGACCGAGGCCGAGTGGGAATACGCCTGCCGCGCCGGCACCACCACGACATACAGCTTCGGTGATGATCCCGCGGCGATCGACGACTACGCGTGGCACGATGGCAACAGCAACTTCAAATACCAGAAGGTCGGCACGAAGAAACCGAACCCGTGGGGCCTGCACGACATGCACGGCAATGTGAGCGAATGGACGCTCGACCAGTTCGTCCCGGATGGCTACGCGGTGTTCACGGAGACGGTTTCCAACCCGTTCGCGTACGGCACGGAGCTATACCCCCGCGTTGCCCGCGGCGGCTCGTGGATGGACAAGCCGGATAGGCTGCGCAGCGCCGTCCGGATCGCGTCGGCGGCCGACTGGAAATTCCAGGATCCGCAGCTGCCCAAGAGCATTTGGTACCACACCGACGCCCAATTCCTCGGGTTTCGGGTGATTCGGCCCCTAATCCTCCCCTCGGCGGAGGAGATGCATAAGTATTGGACAACTGAGGGCGAGCCAGACTAGACTGCCGCCGGTTCCTATCCACTTTTTGAACGAATATCATCTAATGAAACAAAGCAAGAACACCCAAAAAAACGACTTACAGCTGGATCGTCGTGGATTTCTCAAGTCCAGTTCCACGATTGCCGGCGGTGCGGCGGCACTTGGCAGCCTCTCGATCGAGCGCGGCGCGTTCGCCCAGGCCGATGACACCGT
>CAYWMH010000256.1:0-903 GCA_964459315.1 uncultured Verrucomicrobiota bacterium | reverse complement strand
ACCTCCGGCGACGTCAAGCTTGTGGCCATGGCCGACGCATTTCGCGATCGCATGGACGGCAGCCAAAAGGGTCTGGAAAGAAAACATGGCATCAAGGCGCAGGTGAAGGAGGAGAACAAGTTCGTCGGGTTCGACGCCTACAAGAATGCGATCGAGATGGCCGATGTGGCCATCCTCGCCACGCCCCCGGGGTTTCGGCCTATTCACTTCGCCGAGGCGATTAAGCAGGGCAAGCACGTCTTCATGGAGAAACCGGTGGCCGTCGATGGCAAGGGCGTCCGCCAAGTGCTGGCCGCCGCGCAGGAGGCCAAGAAGAAAAATCTCAAGGTCGGCGTTGGCCTACAGCGGCATCATCAGTTGGGTTATCAGGAAGTCATCAAGCGCATCCAGGATGGGGCGATCGGCGACATTGTCTCCGCCCGTGCCTACTGGAACGGCGGCGGCGTTTGGGTGCGTGACCGAAAGAGCTTTGAACAGCGGGCCGGTCGCAAGCTCACCGAAATGGAGTACCAGATGCGCAACTGGTACTACTTCGTCTGGCTATGCGGCGACCACATCGACGAGCAGCACATCCATAACCTCGATGTCATCAACTGGGTCAAGGGCACTCACCCGGTGAGTTGCCAGGGGCTGGGCGGCCGCGAGGTTCGCACCGGCATCGACCACGGCGAGATTTTCGACCACCACGCCGTCGAGTACAAATACGCCGACGGCAGCTACATGTTCAGCCAATGCCGCCACATCCGCGGCTGCTGGAACAGCGTCTCCGAGCACGTGCAGGGCACCAAGGGCCGGGGCAGCGTCAGCGGACCGCATGCTTTGTACGGCAATGATGGCAAACAGACCTGGCGTTTCCCGGGCGGCGGCAAGAATCCTTACCAGCAGGAGCATGACCGCCTGGTC
>CAYWMH010000255.1:0-3763 GCA_964459315.1 uncultured Verrucomicrobiota bacterium | reverse complement strand
GGCTCAATGGCCCGGAGGTGCTGCTGCATCTTGTCGTGGATGTTGTCCGCGACCAGCCCCATTTCCTCGATGACCTTTTGCTTGAAGAGAAACTTCGGGAAGTTTTTCTGCAGCTTGTCGTTCAGTTTTTCGAACGCCTCGGCGGCTTTTTTCGCCTTGGTCTTGGCCGCGCGACGCAAGGCGGTGTACTTCTTGTCCACCTCGGTGTCCTCCTCCCTGACCTTCTTGATCAGGCGGTGCAGCGCCTTGATGTGCTTCTCGCGGGTCTCGATGACCTTGTCGACCGTGACGCGGTCGAACCGCTCCTTCGGGGGGTCGGCGGTCAGCTTCTCCGCGAGGGCGATGTGCTCCTTGGCGGTGAAACCGAGGCTGTAAAGGATGCGCTTTACCTCCATCTCGGCCGCCTCGATACGCTTGGAAATCTCGACTTCCTGCTCACGCGTCAGCAGCGGAACCTGCCCCATCTGCTTGAGGTACATGCGAACGGGGTCGTCAAGAATGTCCAGCCGACTCTTCTCGGCCTCGCTCTCCGACTGCACCGGTTTCTGGCGGGGCGCCGCGTCCAGTTGCTCGACTATCTCCACCTCGAGGCTCTTCAACTTGGCGAACACCTCATCCAGTTTCGCCGGGGTAATCAGATCCTTGGGCAGGGCCTCATTGATGTCGGATATGGTCAGATGCCCCTGATCCTGCGCCAACTGCACCAGCTCCATGATTTTCTCCGGCAAGTTCAAATCCTCGTCCTTGGAGAAGTCAGGCTCCTGGGGGAGCGCATCAACCAGACTTGCCTCCGCGACGGCATCATCAGCTCCGGGTGGGATCGGGGATTCCTGATCCTTCGCCTTGGTTTCCTTGGGTGCGGGTTTCTTCGCCGCTTTCTTCGGAGGAGTTGCCTTCGCCTCTGCCTTTTTCGCGGGAGCCTTGGCGACAGGCTTGGACACCTTTTTGGCCACGGCTTTCTTTACAGCCTTCTTGGCCGGGGCTTTTTTCTTTGCGACTGGCTTTTTGGCAGCCTTACTAGTCGCGGTTGTCTTTTTGGCCGCTGGCTTGGCTGCTTTTTTGGCCGCTGTTTTTTTCTTCGCGCCAGTCGCCTTGGTTTGCGCGGGTTTTTTGGCCTTGCTGGCCGGTGCCTTTTTTATGGCTTTTTTCTTTGCTGCCGTTTTTTTACTTTTTGCTGTTGCCATTCCGTTTATCTCGATCGGATGCGGGTACATTCCACCTAATGCCCCAAGAAGAAAGTCCTGCGTCATACGCAGGACAGCAAAGGAATGTTTCACAAAAAGCCCGTCCTGTCAATCGGCAGCTCCTATTTGGTGGAAAACACCGCGATTCGCGGCTGACAAAAACACCCTTAACTCAATGAAAACCAACCGGTTGGGCGTTTATCCGGCTAAATTCATAAGCCAGACAATCACCCCCGCTTGGCCAAGGGCCAACAGAAGCAGCGCGACCCAGATCAAGCCTTCCAGGCCGCAACGATCCGCTTGGCCAAGCGGCGCGAACCAGAATCGGAACTTGGCCGCGCCCAGTTCCAACAGGTCGCCGTGATTCACGCGAAACTTCTTGCGGTGGGCATCGCCATTGACAAACACCAACGCATCCGGGCTCGGGGTGGCGGTGATCCCGTTTTCGCCTTCGTCGTCGAGCACCAGATGCCGACCCCAGACGCCCTTGGCCTCGATGCGCAGGTCGCACTCCTTCGCTTGGCCAAGCGCAAAAGGAAAACGGCGGGACTCAACTGGGCTGCCCGCCGCGGTTCCGTCAATCCGCTCGAGTCGTATCTTCAAAAAAGCCGTCGCTCAACGACGATATTATCGCCCGGGTATACCGGCAGATCCTTCGTGGGGTCATCCAGTGCCGCCTTGCAGTCGACGAGATCCACCTTGCCGTTGGCCCGGATGACCCGGACCTCCCTCTGGTCGGCAAAATCGGTGAAGTCACCCGCGGACTGGATAGCCTGGGTGACCGTGATCCGGCCGATGAAAATCTGGCGACTGGGCTGCCGAACCTCCCCGCCCACGTAAAAGAATCGATCCGCGGTCTTGATGGTGACATTGATCGTCTTGTAAATATCGGGCACGTATGCCTCTTCCAGTTCGCGCTCCAGTTGGCCAACGGTTTTGCCGGCGGCGGTGACCGGGTGATTCAGGTAGGGGGGACTGATGGTACCATCCTCCCGGATGCGGCAGGCGTATGGAATCGGGATCGTGCTCAACCCGCTGAAGGTGATGGTGATCTGGTTCCCGGGCTCAAGACTGTCCGTGGAGTTGATGGGTGCCGGCACATCACTTGTCGCGTTCCCCGGGTTCACAGGCTGTGGGGGCATGGTCTCACAACCCGTAGTCACCAACACGATTGCGACCAGCAATCCCCTGCAAACGCTTTTCATTAAACAGCTTATCAAATCCATTTTAACACGACCCATCGCCCAAAATCTTCCAGCGCACTTAATACTTGGGCTTTTCATCCTCCCCACCGACATCGGCCTTGGCCAAAAGCTTCGGCTCCTTCTTCCCATCCGTTGCCGCGTCGGCCGATTCCTCCTCCTTCTCACGGCTCTTGTAATAGTAGTCGTAGTAGTAACCACTATAATAGTAGTAATAGGAATCTTGGGAAATATTGATGTTGTTGAGCACCACGCCCACGAGTTCACCGCCGACCTTGGTGACCATCTCCTTCGCCCGCTGAGTCATCAGTTGCGGGTATTTGCGGTACTGCACCACCAGCACGCACATGTCCACCATGCTGGCGAGGACGGAGGCATCGCTCACCCCCATGATGGGGGGCGCGTCCAGGAACACGTAATCGTACCGGCTCTTCATCTCAACCACGAACTCCTTCATCTTGGCCGAGCTAAGAATTCCCATGGAACTGCTGGGCAACTTGCCGCTGGGGATGAAGTGAAGCGACGGCAGTTCCGTAGTCTGGATGACCTCCTCGATGGTTTTCTGCCCAAGCAGATAGTTGGTCAGTCCTGTGTTGTTGGTCACCTTCAAGTATCGATGCATCGAGGGTCGGCGCAGGTCAGAGTCCACGATCAACACCCGGTCACCCTGCTGCGCGAAGACCACTGCGAGGTTGAACATGGTCGTCGTCTTGCCCTCTCCCGCACCACCGCTCACCACGCTGAACGTGGTCTGGCTCTCGTCTTGACGCCCTGCAAACAGGATGTTGGTGCGCAGCACACGGTACGCCTCCGCGTGGGGGCTTTCGTCGCCTTCATCCAGAAGGGAACCGACGTTTTGAGGGATGACACCGAGGACCGCCGCACCAAGGGCGTGCTCGACATCGTCTATCGTCTTCACGCTGGTATCGAGATACTCGAGGAAGAACGCCAAGCCCACGCCTAGGATCAACCCAACCACCATCCCCAGTGCAATGTTCAGGGGGATGTTCGGCTTTACAGGCTTTTCAGGTAAATCAGCATCGTCGATGATTTGCACCGTGGAGGATTTCGGCAATTCCAGATCCACCTCCTCCTGCATGATCCGGAAAAGGATCGTGTCCCGAATGCGCGTGGTGTTGGACAGTTCCCGCTTGGCATCAAAGTATTCCCTTCCCTTTTCGCGCACGTCGGATTCCCGCTGCTTGGCCTCCTCGACATCTCGCTGCAACTGCTCCACCTGTGCCTTGGACGATTTCACCCTCAACTCCAAGCCGGCGAGCACCCCCTGTATCCGGTCGTCGATCTGCCCCTCGAGCGTGGACACCACTTTCTTCAACCCCTTGATCCTCGGGGGCTGTTCGCCCAAGTCGATGCTTT